>CAYWMH010000066.1:0-10838 GCA_964459315.1 uncultured Verrucomicrobiota bacterium | reverse complement strand
TAAATGCCGGCCCAGAAAACGAGGATCAGGATCGGGGTTACAATCAGGATTTCGTTTCGGGTCAGATCTGGCATGGATCGGTGTTGTTCGTTGACCGGGCCGGTGAAGACGCGTTGCAGCATGGTCAAAAGGAAGACAGCCGTGGCCAGTAGACCCAGGGTGGCCACCACCGTCATCTTGGGCGCAACGGCGAAGCTGCCGCTAAATATCAGGAACTCCGCCGCGAATCCGGCGAGGAACGGAAGGCCAAGTGAGCAGAATGTCAGGATATAAAACACGGCGGCAAACCGGGGCGTGACCGAGCACAGCCCGCCGAACCCATCTCGGTCGCGACTGCCGGCCCGGTGCTCCAGCAACCCAACGAGGTAGAACAATCCGGCAGCGGAAAGGCCGTGGGCAAACATTTGCAGGATGACACCTTGTCTCGCCAACTCGTGCGCGTCGATCTTGGGGCCGTTTACGGCCACGCCAAGCGCGCCGATGCCCAAGACACAGTAGGCCACATGGTTGAGCGAGGAGAACGCCAGCAGCTTTTTGAGGTCAGTTTGGCGCAGGGCGAGGAACGCGCCCCAGAGAATCGTCAGCAACGCAAAGCCCAGCAGCACATCGGCGTGTTGCTGGAGTTGGTTGGGGAAGATTGGGACAATCAGGCGCAGAAACCCGTACACACCCATCTTGGACATCACGCCGGTCAGCAGGATGACCACCGGTGTCGGGGCCGCGGCGTAGGCCGGGGCCTGCCAAATGTGCAGCGGGGCCAACGGCACTTTCACCCATAGCCCGGCGAGGATGGCGACGAAGATCAACGAACTCACCTCGAGGCTCTTCACCTTCTCGGGAAGCTCGATGAAATTGAACGACTCGGTCTCCTGATACAGGAACAGGAAGCCAAGCAGCATCGCCACGCTGCCCAGTACGGTGAAAAGGAAAAAGTTGATGGCGGCCTTGTGCCGTTCCACGCCTTGGCCAAACAGCTTGATCAGGAAGAACGCCGGCACAAGGGCCAGTTCCCAGTAGATGAACCAGTGGAAAAAGTTGAGCGCTGTGAACGTGCCGAACAGCCCGGTGAACTGCAGACTCAACAGGGCGAAGTAGGTCTTCGGGCGGTCGCTGTGCCCCCACGAAATCCATATCACGATCAGCGCGAGCAGGGCGGCGAGGAACAGGACAAGTGCGTTGGTGCCATCGAGGCCGACGTGGTAGTCGATGCCAAGGTCGGGAATCCAGGAACGCTTGGTCTCGATTGCCTTGCCGTTGAACTGGGTCAGCAGCCAAACAGTCAAGCCGAACGACACCAGTGCCCCGGTCAACGCCACCGTACGCGCGCGGTGCGCCGGCATCGCGATGATCAGGAGGGCGGCCAGTAGTGGGGCCAATGTCAGGGCGGTGATCATCGAGTCCAGAGTACCAGTGCCCCAAGCAGTACGGTGCCGAGAGCAATCAATCGGAGGTAACCGGGAAGAAATCCATTTTGAGGCCGGGTGGCGGCGCGGCCGGCGCTTCTAAGCCGATCGCACAATCCGTCAAAGGCGAACGAGTCGATCAGCATCCGATCGCCATACACGGCGAAGGCGGAGGCGATCCGCGAGGCGACTTCCACGGCAAGATTGCGGATAAAGAGTAGCAGCGCGTTGAGTTGCTCGGCGATGACGGTGAGCAGCGTCCAGAGACGGCCGACCGTGGCGGTATACAGTTCATCCAGCCAGAACTTGCGCTCGAACGGCCGGAGCGCCAGTGGATCCGCCGCTTCGCCAAGCGCCCGTCTGCGATAAATCAGGAAGCCAAGCGCGATGCCGCCAAGCGCAACGGCGATGCTGACGGCGATAACGATGGTTTCGTGCTCGGCAGCGTCGCCCGGCAGCTTGGCCAGCAGGCTGCCCTTGGCCAAGGCGCCGAGGCCAAGCGCAAACACCGACAGGATCAGCAGCGGCACGGTCATGATCCACGGGCTCTCGTGCGGGGCATGGTCGCCGCGATGCGTGCCAGGGAAGACGTACATGCATTGGCGCGTCATGTAGACCGCCGTCAGTAGAGAGGCGAAGGCGGCGATCCAGAATACCGGTGGATTGGTCGCCCAAGCCCCGGCGAGGATTTCGTCCTTGCTGAAAAAGCCGCTCGTAAACGGGAACGCCACCAGCGCGAGTGTGCCGCAAAGATAGGCGACCGTGGTGATCGGCATCGGCTTGGCCAAGGCGCCCAGATTGCGGATGTACTGTTACTAGAGGCAGCCGTGGGTGGTAGAGCCGGCCCCGAGGAACAGCAGCGCCTTGAAAAAAGCGTGCGTCAGCAGGTGAAACATCCCAACCGAAACCCCGGCGACACCGATGCCAACCATCATCAGGCCAAGCTGGCTGACGGTGGAGTAGGCGAGGATGCGCTTGAGGTCGTATTGGCCAAGCGCAATGAACGCCGCGACGAGCGCTGTGATCGCACCCACCCAGGCGACCAGCGGCAGCATCCCGCCCGCCTCGAACAGCGGGAATGTGCGGGCCACCAAAAAGACGCCCGCAGCAACCATGGTTGCGGCGTGAATCAGCGCGCTGACCGGCGTCGGCCCCTCCATTGCGTCGGGCAGCCAGACATGGAGCGGCAACTGGCCCGACTTGCCCACCGCGCCGAAGAACAGCAGCAGGCTGATCAACGCCGACGCGCCCATGCCCCAAACCACTCCGGTTGGCAATGTTTCGAGCAGCCCTTGGCCACCGTCGTACAGCGTCAGCGTGCCACTAGTCTTGAACGCCAGCAGGATGCCGATGAGGAAACCAAGGTCGCCGATGCGGGTGACGATGAACGCCTTCTTGCCGGCGGCAGCGGCTTCCGGCTTGTGATTCCAGAAACTGATCAGCAGATACGACGCGACGCCGACAATCTCCCAGCACATAAACAACAGCAGGAGGCTGTTGGCGAGCACGAGGCCAAGCATCCCCGCCGCGAACAGCGACAGGTAACAGAAAAACCGCGCCATGCGCCGGTCGTCCTTCATATAGCCGGCGGAGTAGATGAAAATGAGCAGACCGACGAAGGTGACCATCGCCGCCATCGCGCCGGTGAGCGGGTCGAGTACGAAGCCGAACGGGATCGCTGTGTCGCCGACAACCAGCCAGGGGATGTCAAAGGTGTCGTGCTTGTTCGCCCCCATGCCCCACGCCTCGCTGAACGCCGCCAATGCCAGGCCGCATGAGCCCAGCATCGCCGCGATCGCCACGCCGGCGGCGTGGCGGCCGTTCTGCATTCCGCATGTCAGTACGGCGGCCAGCAGCGGCAGCAGGGGAATGAGGGCCAGTGTCGTGGTCGTGGTGTTCATTCCTCCTTCAGCGTGTCGAGGGCTTCCAGGTCCACCGAACGGAAATGCCGGTAAACCGCAATGACGATCGCTAGTCCAACTGCCACCTCGGCAGCGGCCACGGCGATCGCGAACAGCGTGAACAACAGCCCTTGCAATAACTCTGGGTTGCCCCCAAAACGCCAAAAGGCGATGAGATTTAGGTTCGCAGCGTTGAGCATGATCTCGATGGAGAATAGCACGACGATGGCATTGCGCCGCGTGAACACGCCCAACAACCCGACGCAAAAGAGTACCGCTGCCAAAATGAGATAATGGTGCAGCATCATTCCGGCGGTTCCTCCCCCTTGGCCAAGCGCTTGCCCTGCGCGGCGGTGACCGCGCCGATGAGTGCGGCGGTGAGCAGCAACGCCAGCACCTCTAGGGTCACGACGTATGGGTTCATCAGCCGTTGGCCAAGTTTCTCCACCGACGGCTCAGGCGTGGGAACGGTTTCCGGCGCTGGCCATTGCTGAATGGGCGGCAGTAACAGGACGAAAAAAACCGCAACAGCAATCACGACCCCCCAGAACCAGCCGCGTGAAGTCATTCGCCGGTCGTCATCGCCGGTGCCGCGCTCCGTGAGCATGATGGCGAACAACAGGAGAATGCCCACCGCGCCGATGTATACGAGGATTTGCACCGCCGCGATGAACTCTGCCAGCAATAGCAGGAATAACCCGGACAATGCCGCGAAGAAAAGCATCAGCGCGAACACACCGTGAACGAGATTGCGCTTGCGCACGGCCACCAGTGCGCCGAGCACGGCGATGGCGGACAAGATCCAGAATGCGATTTGCTGCTCGCTCATTCTGCGTATCGGTATTCGCGCGGGCGAACCTTGGCCCGGTTCAGTTGGTTCAGCCCATTGGCGGCCATATACAACACTGCAAGCGAGATCACCCAGGTGATGACCGTGATTGTTTTGCTGTCCTGCTGTGTAGCGTGCCACGCGAAGCCGGCCACGAGGATGTTCAATATGGAAAGCGGCAACAGGAACTTCCACGCGAAACCCATGAGCTGATCGACCCGCAGGCGAGGGAGCGTGCCCCGCAGCCAGATCATCACGCCGATCAGCACGAATATCTTGGCGATGAACCAGACGACCGATAGCCAAGGTGCGGAGGCTACGCCGGGGCCGGCACCGCCACCGAGGAAGAGGGTGACTGCCAGCCCGCTGATGGCGAACATGGCAATGTATTCCCCCAGGAAAAACAGCGCGAACTTGAAGCCGCTGTACTCGGTGAAGTATCCGGCGACCAATTCGCTCTCGGCCTCCGGCAGGTCGAACGGAGAGCGGTTGGTCTCCGCAAGGGAGGCGATGAAAAAGATGATGAATGCCGCGAGACCCCACGGGGTGAACAGGAACCATTTACCGCCCGCCTGAGCGGCAGCGATCGCCTTGGCATCCAGGTCGCCGACCATCATCACCACGATGACGGCGGACAGGACCAGCGGGATCTCGTAGCTGACCATCTGCGCGATGGCACGCATGCCGCCGAGCAACGAGTACTTGTTGCGGGACGCCCACCCGGCCATGAAGACGGCGAGCGTGTTAAGGCCGGTGATGGCGAAAAAGAAAATGACCGCACCGTCGAGCAGGAAGGCCTGCACCGGTCGCAGGGATTCGGCCCACGGGAACTCGAGCGGCAGAAAACAGAGCACGAGCATCCCTGGGATGAGCGCGAGGATGGGGGCAAGCAGGTGAAAGAGTCGGTCGGCATCGCGAGGGACGATGTTTTCCTTGAAGATCATTTTGATGCCATCTGCCATCGGCTGGCCCAGCCCAAAGAGGCTGAACCTGCCTCCGTAGCGCGTCAGTGGTACGCCGACCTTGTTTGGGCCAATGCGGTTCTGGATGCGTGCGAGTGCCTTGCGCTCGAGCCAGGTGGTGAAGGCGAAAAGCGTCGGGAAAATCAACAGCAACGGCACTGTGGCAATTAGAATGTCGAGGACGAGGCTCATTGCGGATCCTCCTGCTTTTCGTTACCGGCCTCGGCCTCAGCTTTTGCCTTCTCCTCGGCTTTCTTTTTGGCGGCCTCGGCGGCGGCTTTTTTCTTGGCCTCCTTGGCCGCTTTTTCCTCGGCCATGCGTTGATCCCGGGCGGCGGCCTCCTCGGGATGAATCTTGTGGTAGTAGCCGTTACTCTTGAGCAGGTCGTCCCGGCGCAGCAACAGGCCCCCAAAGCGGTCTGGAGTACTCAACTCGAACTGGCTGTTCATCACGATGGCGTCGAACGGGCACACCTCCACGCAAATCTGGCAACTCATGCAAACCGACACATCAATGTCAAACTTGGCCGGGTAAAACTGGGCCTTGTTCCCGCTGCGCTCCTTTTTGTCCTCGCTCTTCTCAATGTAAATGCATTGGGGCGGGCATTCGCGCTCACAGATCTGGCAGGCGACACAACGGATCGTTTCCATTGCTTCGCCCTCATCATGCAACAGCATCGGGAAATTCCGGCTGTACTGGTTCACCGTGGTGGTATCGCGTAGTTGTTCGCCCTCTTCTTTCGGGTATTCCCCTGCGTGTTTGGGGAGGGAGTCGCCGGCACGCCACGCGTAGTCGTTCGTAGTGAGGAGATCCGGGTAGAAGTAGGAGCCAACAAAATTCCGGAGCGTCACCGCCATGCCCTTCAAGATGCCACCGCCAAGCAGGCTCATCGGTCCACCTCCCCCAGCACGATGTCGATGCTCCCGAGAATGATGACGGCATCAGCGACCTTCTGGCCGAGGCACATATCGCGCAGGACGGTCAGGTTGATGAACGACGGTGGGCGCACGCGATAGCGGTACGGTTTGGGTGTTCCATCGGCGATTAGGTAAAAACCCAGCTCGCCCTTCGGGGCTTCGATGCGCCCGTAGGCCTCTGCCGGCTTCGGCTTGAAGACCTTGGGTGCATTTCCGAGCACGGGTCCGTCCTCGATTCCGTCCAGGGCCTGCTTCAAGATGCCGATGCTTTCCCGCATCTCGAGCATTCGTACCATGAACCGGTCGTAGCAGTCGCCGACGTCGCCTTCTGAGTACGGCACGCGAAATTGAAACCGGTCATAGATACCGTACCGATCCACCTTTCGAATGTCGTAGCTCTCGCCGCTTGCGCGGAGCATCGGGCCGGTGATCCCGGCGCTGATGGCCAGTTCCCTTGATAGATTTCCGACACCCTGCGTGCGGCTGAGGATGATCTCGTTTTCGCAAAGCAATTTCTCGTATTCATCGAGAAAAATGGGGAAGCGATCGACCACCTGCCGGGCACGGTCGAGCCACCCTTCGGGTACATCGTTGCGGAGGCCACCGAAGCGGAAATAATTGCACATCATCCGCGCGCCGCTAGCCTGTTCAAAAAGATCGAGGATTTTTTCGCGTTCGCGGAACGCGTAGAGCAGGGGAGTCCCCAGCGCTCCGAGATCGTTCACGAAAAAACCGACGAGCGAGACATGGTTCACGAGACGCGTCAGTTCTGACATGATCACGCGCAGATACTCGGCACGCTCGGGAATCTCGATTTCCACCAACTTTTCGGCCGCGATTGCGTAGGCCCAGTTGTTGGTCATGCTGTTGAAGTAATCGAGTCGGTCGGTGAACGGCATGCTCGAGAGGTAGCTCATGTTCTCGGCGAGTTTCTCATGGTTGCGGTGCAGATAGCCAAATACCGGCTGCAGGTCCACGACTGTTTCGCCGTCGAGTTTCACATCCATCCGGAACACGCCGTGCGTGCTGGGATGATGTGGCCCCATCGAGACCTCCAGCAGGCTGGTCTCCAGTCCGTCCTGCTGGATTAATTCATAGTTGGGTGCTGTGGCTGCGGCGCTGCTCAAACGATCACTTTCCCCCTTTTGTGCTTCTCCAAAATCTCGTCGTGCGGCGTGGGTTCCCACTCGTAGTCGAACGGCTCGGTGTAATCCTTCCGCATTGGGTGCCCTTCGAACTGGTCCCACATCAGGATGCGGCGCTGATCTGGATGCCCTATGAAATCGACACCGAACAGATCGTAGACCTCTCGTTCCTGCAGTTCGCAACTCCGCCACACCGGCGTCAGCGATTGCACCTGCGGCTGTTCGCGGTTGGTGCGCTGTTTTAGCACGAGCGGGCCGGTTTGTTTTTGCATGGAATAAAGGTGATACACGACGTCCATGCGACTGGGCATGGTTCGGGTCACGGTTTCCATCTTGCCATCCTCGCCCGTGACCTTCTCTTTCACCTCGCGCTCGAGGTAATCCACGCCGGTCACGTTGCTGCAATAATCGACACCTTGGCCAAGCAGCCACTCAGCCACCGGGAGCGCTTGGCCAAGTGGCGCAATGATCGCACCTGCCGATTCGTCCCACTCCGCGTCGGGGAATTGCTGCAACACCGGTTCGTGGGAAAGCTCGCTCACGCCGTGGCTTCCTCCAGCGGCTGGGCGTTCGGATTGTCCGGGGGCTGCCATACCTCAGGGTTGTAGGGCGGCTCAAGGTCGGTTCCCGTGAATTCCGGTACCGGGTATTGCCGCCGGCCCTTGGTGAATGCGGGATCCTTGGTGATGTCCTGTGTTCGGATTTTTTCCTGCAAATAATTGAGAGACTGAAGCACCGCCTCCGGCCGGGGCGGGCAGCCCGGCAGGTACACGTCCACCGGGATGTAACGGTCAATCCCTTTGAGCACGTTGTAACCCTGCTTGAATGGCCCTCCCGAAATGGCGCAGGCACCCATTGCGATCACCCACTTCGGCTCCGGCATTTGGTTGTAAATCCGGACCACCTGCGGCGCCATTTTTTTGGTGACGGTGCCGGAGACGATCATCAGGTCGGCCTGGCGCGGGGTGGGCCGGAACACCTCCGAGCCGAATCGTGATATGTCAAAACGGGATGTGGCCGACGAAATCATCTCGATTGAACAACAGGCCAGGCCGAAGGTCAGCGGCCAGACCGAGCCGCCACGCGCCCAGTTGTAGAGGGTGTCGACCTTTGACACGATCACCCCGGCGCGCTCCAGTTCCGCGCGGGTTGTGTCGTCGAGATCGATACCGGGGAATTTATTCGGGGTTGTCATTTCCAAGTCAGCACGCCTTTGATCCAGAGATAAATCAAACTTTCAGCCAAGAGTAGGATGAACACCCCCATGGCCAGGAACGCCCCGAACGACAGTCCTGTGAAGGCTACCGCCCACGGGTAGAGGAACACCACCTCAATGTCGAAGATTACGAACGCCAGCGCGTACAGGTAGTACTGCACCTTGAACTGCACCCACGGGTCGCCCTTCGACTCCAGCCCGCACTCGAAGGCCGACTCCTTGATTTCCCCCGGTTTTTTAGGCGCAAGAATGGCCGAGAGCACCAACGGCGCACAGGCGAATCCTACTGCGAGCAACAACATCACGGCCAGTAACAGGTATGCAGCGTACGGCTCACTGGCTGCACCGACTTGCGGCAGGACATTGTTCAAGCTCGAAAGCAATTCAGGCTGCATTATATGCTACTTGTCGATCCTGTCTCCCCTCTCGGCTTGGCAAAGATCGCCCGCCCTTGTTGGGCGCGGATGATTCGGTTTCAACGGCGGAAGTCAAGACTCTCTTTGCCGAGGCGGGAGGATTCGTTTGGCCAAGCGCTTGGCCAAGCGGCCTCAACCCCGGCGGTCACTCCGGCGCTTGGCCAAGCGCCGGCGCAAGAACCCCGCGAATGCCGGCCCGCCCCCAGCGGTAGTCCGGCGCCTGCGGCTCCGCCCGGCATGCGGAGCGCAGGATGAAGTCCGGGCAATAATACGCCCCACCGCGCAGTACCTTGAGAATTGTATTCGAGGTTAGCTCCCGTCCTCCCGGGTAAGGTTTATATGTGTCGAGACACCACTCAAAAAGGTTGCCGTGAATGTCGTACAGTCCCCATGGGTTGGGGGTCAGTTTACCGACTGGATCCGGAAGGCCGTCGCTGTTACCGGCCCACCAGCCATGCTGACTGAGATCCTCGGTATAATCTCCGTAGCTATACGCCGTCTCGGTTCCGGCGCGGCAGGCGTATTCCCACTCTGCCTCGGTTGGCAGCCGGTACACAAAGCCAAGCGGCAACGTGCCACTGTGTTTTTCAGCTTCTGTCAGTCGATCACAATAGTCGTTGGCCTCTTGCCAGGTGATGCGGTTCACCGGCAGATTGGCTGTGTGAGAAGTGCTACTCGGGTTGGATTGCATCAGTTTTTCGAACTGCTCCTGTGTCACCTCGTATTGATCCATCCAGAAACCGTGCGGGATGGTCACCTCGTGCACTGGGCCTTCGTCCGGGTAACGCCCCGGCTCGTCCTCTGGGCTGCCCATTTTGAATTCACCCTGCGGAATCCAGATCATGTTCGGCGGCACGGTGATGTCCTGCCACGACAGACGGTAGAACGCGGAGCCGGTCATTCCGGGCTGGATGGGTAGGGTGGCCTCCGCCTGTTTTTGGACGGGGAATGCGTGCACCGCCGACCAATCGCCGCCCTTGGCCAGTCCCCCAGCCGCCTTCCAGACCACTGACACGCCGCGCTTGGGTAGGTTTACGGCGGAAAGTTTGAAGGCGTCGCCCGCCGTCGCGGGCTGCAACTCCACCGTGGACTGCCCGAGCAAATCCGGGGCAGTCCATACCAAGGCAAGTGACAGGCACAGGGTTGCACTCTCACGGTAAAGCATCGGGGAGAACCTAACGTTCGCTCCGATATACGCGACCCATGTCAGATGGTTTCAATTTTTTTGCCTGCAAAATAGCGGTCTCATAAAACGAAACCGGAGGGGCCAGGCTGAAGATACCTGCAACCACTCCGGGGATAGTTCAGAGAATGTAATGTCAGATAAGGTAGATACCCACGACAGCGCTTACATTCACACGCCGTGCGAGACGGCCGTAATTATACAGCTATTTTCTGATCTCGCAAGCCCTTTTTTCACTGTGACCATTTTGTGACAAACAACCGGTTGCAGCCCGGGTCAGAAATAGAGGTTGCCCATCATTTTCGGTTTATTGCGGAACGTCGAGCCGTGGATCCATTCCACGTGGCCATCGACAAATCCCTCGTTGGCCCCGTCCGGTTCGTCGCCTCGGTCGTTGTAATGGTTGACGCCCCGCATCAGCGGGTTGGGATCGCCCGGCCGCCCCCACGAGCCTTGATGCCTTCGGTTCAGGTCGGCCCAGATGACCCTGTAGTGGGGTTCATCTGTGGTCTTGAGCGCGAACACCGGCGTGCGCACCTGCTCCTGAAACATTGACTTGTTATTGGAGTAGCGCTTCTCACCGGCAAAATAGAAGTAGCCCATCACCGAGTCGCGCCCACCCGGCCAAGCCCAGAAATCGTCCCGGTTCCAGCTTCGGTTGGACGGGCAGTAGAACATCGGCCGCCGGATGTGGTACTGGTTCGTCATCGTGTCGCGAAACCAGACCGAGTTCCAGTACGGGTTGCCCGAGCCGCCGGGCGGGAACGTCCCGTCGTTGTCGCCGGCGTACATCGTCAGCGACAGCAGCCATTGGTGGCTGTTGTTCTTGCAGGTCGAGCGGTGCGCCTGTTCCTTGGCCCGCGCCA
>CAYWMH010000065.1:0-10878 GCA_964459315.1 uncultured Verrucomicrobiota bacterium | reverse complement strand
CGCGAGTGAGATCTCCCCGTCGTCACAGGCGATCCGGTAATGATTCCACTCCGGGCTCGGCTTCGAGCGGAACTCGGTCGGAAACGCCCGGCTGCCGCCCCGACCGTTGACCGGCGTCATCTTCGCACCGTGAATCGGGAAAATATCCCCATGCGTCGTGTAGCCGCGTGTGTTGCCGTAGGCGTTCTCCAGCACTTGCACCTCGACACTCCGATGAAATGGCTGTCCGCGTGCCGTAATGTCGTCCGCCCAGACGAAGATGCCAGCGTTGCCGCGTGGTTTCATGTGACGCCACTCCACCTCCATGATGAAATTCTGGTACATACGATCCGTGCGCAGCTCACCAATCGGTTTGCCAGAACAGATGATCATTCCATCTCGCACCGACCAGGTAGAAGGCGCAGTGTTCACCGGTACCCAACCGGAAAGATCCTTCCCATTGAACAAAGGTCGAAACCCATCTTCAGCAGAGACACCAACGACACCCACCAAAAATACAGCGGCAACAAGACAAACGGTCCTCTTATTGTGGAAACACATGACCTGGAGAGGGTGCCCCCAGCCAAGCGCTAGGCCAAGCGCAAACCTGTCCGCAAGGCTCATATAACCTACTAAAAAGGCCCTTGACGCCCAGCTCGGCTCGATTTAGAACAAACGCCTGTTTTAAACATCTGTTTGAATTAAATGCAAAAAAAAGACACCAAGTCGCGCATTCTCAACACCGCCGAGCGGCTGTTCGCACAGAGGGGATTTGACGCCGTGTCGCTGCGCACCATCATCGCGGCAGCCAAGGTCAACCTAGCAGCGGTGCATTACCATTTCGGCTCGAAGCAGGCGCTGGTGCAAGCGGTGATCGCCCGGCGGCTCCGCCCCATCAATGAGGAGCGCTTGGCCAAGCTGGCGGAAGCCCGAGCCAAGGCTCGTCGCCAGCCGCTGAAACTCGAGCGCGTGCTCGACTGCCTCTTTCGGCCGTTGTTCCGCGTTCAGGCCGACCCTAAGGCTGGTCCCACGTTCGCGCGGCTGGTCGGACGTGTAATTGGCGAACGCAACGAGGGACTGCAAAAGTTCATGATGGGCGAGTTGGCCGAGGTAATCATCCAGTTCGGGGCCGCGTTCGAGGCCGCGTTGCCGGGACTGACCAAGGAGGAGGCCGACTGGCGCTCGCACTTCATGGCCGGCGCGATGGCGCACACGCTATGCAACGCCGACCTGCTCGTCCGTTTCACCGGCACCGATGCCGACGCCTCTGACTACGAGTCAACAGTGCGGCGGTTGATCGATTTCACTGCCGCCGGTTTCAGGGCGAAGGTCACCCCGCCCACGCGCCCACGCAAAAAGAAGTGATGCACCGGACACCCTTCATCACGGCGGCGGTATTGCTGCTCGCCGGTTGCGCCACCGACTCCCACCGGACGGCCCTAGATTTTGCCGGCGAACTCCCGCCCCGTTGGACGACCCCGAGTGAAGGGACAGGCCAGGCACCGGCGTATTGGTGGCACACTTTTCGCGACGACCGGCTGAGCGAGGCGATCGGGCATGCCCTCGCCGCCAATCCGGATGTCTGGAGCGCCGCCGCTCGGCTCGAGGCCGCTTGGGAACAGGCAAAAATTGCCGGCGCAGACCAGTGGCCGCAGATCGGGCTCAGCGGCGGCTTGTCGTCCAGCAAGATGAACTTGTCGAGGTTCGGCGTCGAGATTCCGAACATGCCTGACTCCTTTCTCAGCCAAAGTCACAACCTCACGCTTGGTGCCCAGTGGGAACTCGATATGTGGGGCCGTATCCGGGCCGGCAAACGCCTGGCACGGGCCAACGCGCTTGGCCGGGCGGCGGAGTTTGCCGGGGCACGCCACTCGCTCGCCGGCCAGGTGGCCAAGGCGTGGATGCTGGCCATCGAGTCGAAACAGCAGGCGCGCTTGGCCAAATTTGCGGTCTCCACGCACGAGACGACCGTGGCGCAGGTTCAAGCCCGGTTCGAGCAGGGCATCCTGTCAGCGATGGAACTGCGCTTGGCCAAGGCCAACCTCGCCGGATCAGAGGCGCAAGCCGCTGATCTGGAGTCGGTTGCCGGCCAATCAATTCGGAGTCTGGAAGTGTTGCTTGGGCAATTTCCGGCCAACAAGCTGGCGGTTCCGCAGGCGCTCCCGTTGTTGCCTGCGGCCATCCCGGCCGGCGTCCCGGCGCAGATTCTTTCGCGGCGGCCCGACCTCGTCGCCGCCGAGCAGGGGCTCTTTGCCACTGGAGCGACGCTCTTACAGGCCAAGGCATCTCTCTACCCGCGGATCAGCCTGACCGCCAGCGGCGGCACCTCGACCACCGATCTCTCCGAGTTGCTCGCCAGCGACTCGGTGGTATGGAACGTTGCCGCAAACCTGACACAGCCGGTGTTTCAGGCCGGCCGACTGCGGGCCAATGTCCGCCTCCAACAGGCCAATCTTAAAGCCGCGGAGGAGTCGTTCCGCTCGACGATGCTCCAGGCAATGGGCGAAGTGGAAAACGCGCTCGACGCCGCCCAACTATTGGCCGCGATCGATACGGCACTGGGCACCGCTTACGAGCAGTCACAGGCTGCCGCACAAACCGCACAGGAGCGGTACGACCGCGGGCTCGGCAACCTGATCGAGCTGCTCGAAACGCGCCGGCGCGCGATCACCGCCGAGGGCCGCTGGTGGAGCGCGCGCCGGCGGCAGCTCGAAAACCGGGTAAATTTGCATCTCGCCCTCGGCGGCGGATTTGAAACGCTAAAGAAAGATGGAACCGCAAGACAGTAACCCCCACCGCAGGCTGAAGGTTTTCGGCACACTTGCCGTGACCGTTGTCGGCATCGGCCTCGCAGCCGTCCTGGTGATGACCAGCCGGATGCCGGAGTCGCAAACTGCCACCCCCAAACCGCCAAGCGTGGAAGTGCAAATCGCGGAAGCGACGCAGCACACCTACAGGATACAATCGCAGGGAACCGCCCTGCCCCGGACGAGCATCCGCCTGGTCAACGAGGTCAGTGGTCGGGTCGTCTCGATCGCGGAGTCATTCGACGCCGGACAGGTTTTCGCGAAAGACGACGTGCTGCTGACGATCGACCCGAGGGATTACGAACTGTCGCTCATGCAGGCCAAGGCACAAGTCGCCCAAGCGGAGCTGCGGTTGCTGACGGAAATCAACGAGGCCGAAATCGTACGCCGCGAATGGCAGTTGCTCAAACAAGAGGAGCCGACCGGACTACAGGCGCGCGAGCCGCAACTGGCCACCGCCCGCGCTGCGCTCGAGGCGGCAAAAGCCACTGAGCAGGCCGCCAAGCGCAACCTTGAGCGTTGCGAAATCCGTGCGCCGTTTGACGGCATGGTGGCCAAGGCAGGCGTGCGTCCGGGACAGTTTGTTGCGTTGGCTGCGCCACTGGGCGAGCTGTTTGCCACCGATGTGGCCGAGGTGCGTTTGCCTTTGGCCTCCAGTGACTTGGACTTCATCTACCTGCCGTCTCCCGGCACGGATACCGCGCTTGGCCAAGCGCCCCGCGTCACGCTCAGCACCCGGGCCGGCGGCCAACGAACCGAGTGGCAGGGACATCTCGTGCGCTCGGAGGAAACGGTCGATCCGGTGAACCGGATGGTCTACGTGGTCGCGCAGGTGACCGATCCATACGGCTTGGCCAAGCGAAATGGTGCGCCGCTGCGAAACGGAACATTCGTGCGTGCCAGCATCGGGGGCCGCACGGTGGAGAACGCCGTCGTGCTGCCGCGCCAGGCGCTTCGCGGGAAGGATCGCGTCTGGATTGTCAGCGAAGAAAGCACCCTGCAACGATGGCTGGGATACCGGGTGCCCGGCCTATCCAGCCGGCTTGCATTCAGATCGGTGGAAGTCTCCTTCGCAAACGCCGACGTGGTGGTCGTCGCTGGTGGCATCCAAGCGGGAGAGCGTGTAATCACCTCGCTGCTCGCGGGCGTGATCGATGGGATGGCCGTGAAAGTGCGCGAGTTCGATTCGACGAATGAATAGCCTGATCGAATGGTTCGCGAAGAACGGCGTCGCCGCCAACCTGCTGGCGATGTTTATCGTCGTGCTTGGCTTCCTGTCGATCGGGACGCTGCGGCAGGAGGTGTTCCCCGAGTTTTCGTCCGACACGATCTACATCACCGTACCGTACCCCGGCGCCGCGCCAGAGGAGGTCGAGGAGGGCGTCTGCCAAAAAATCGAGGAAGCCGTCTACGGCCTGACGGATGTCAAGCAGGTCAACTCGACCTCCACTGAGAACGTCGGCGCGATCATGGTTGAGTTGATGCCGGGCGCGGACACCTCGCGCGCGCTCGACGAGATCAAGGCGCGCGTCGATGCGATCGATACCTTCCCGGCTGAGGCCGAGAAACCGGTGATTGAGGAGATCATCATGCGCAAGCAGGTGATCAATGTCGCCGTGGCCGGCGAGGCCTCCGAGACGGCGTTGCGGCATTACGCCTCGCAGGTGCGGGATGAGTTGATGGCGCTCGCCGGCATCACGCAGGTGGAACTGGCCAACGTGCGCGATCTGGAGGTGTCGATCGAGGTATCCGAGACCGCGCTGCGGCGGTACAGCCTGACGTTTGACGAGGTGGCCCGGGCGGTGAGGCTATCCTCCATCGACCTGCCAGGCGGCACGATCAAGGCCGATCGCGGCGGCGAAATCCTGCTGCGAACCAAGGGCCAGGCCAAGCGGGCGGTCGATTTCGAGCAGATCACGCTGCGGTCACGCCCGGACGGCACACGGCTGCGGCTTGGCCAAGTGGCAACGATCCAGGACGGCTTCGAGGATGACGACCAAGAGTCGTACTTCGACGGCAAGCCGTGCGCGCTCGTGAAGGTGTTTCGTGTCGGCGAGGAGAGCGCGATCGCCATCTCGGAAACAGTCCAAGAGTACATCGACGGCTCGAGGCACCGCTTCCCGGACGGCATCGAGTTGACGACCTGGCAGGATGACTCGACGTATCTGCGCGGACGGCGCGACCTGATGATCCGCAACGGGCTCACCGGCTTTGGCCTGGTGTTCCTCGTGCTGGCGTTGTTCCTGCGATTCCGCCTGGCATTTTGGGTGAGTCTCGGCATTCCGATCTCGTTCCTCGGCACATTTTGGCTGATGCCGACGCTCGACGTCTCGATCAGCATGATCTCGCTGTTCGCCTTCATCGTGGTGTTGGGCATCGTGGTGGATGACGCGATCCTGATCGGCGAAAACATCCACGCGCACCACGAGCGCGGCACGCCCGGACTCAAGGGCGCGATCGCCGGCGCGATCGAGATGGCCAAGCCGGTCACGTTCGCCGTCGCCACCTCGATCGCCGCCTTTGCGCCGATGATCTTCACCGCCGGCAACACCGGCAAGATCATGAAGTTCATCCCGCTGATCGTGATCCCGACGCTGTTTTTCTCGCTGATTGAGTCGTTGTTCATCCTGCCTAAGCACCTCAGCAACCTGCGTAAAGTTGAGGACATCGAGCAAGGCACCGGGTTCGTTGGCGCTTGGCGTCGTTTTCAGCATCGGTTCGTCGTGCAGATGGATCAATTCATCCTCCGCATTTACAAGCCCAGCCTGCGGTGGTGCCTTGAGTGGCGGTACCTGACGATGGCCATCGCCTTGGCGGTGTTCGCCATCACGATGGGATTCGTGGGCGGCGGGCACATTCGGTTTGTCTTTTTTCCGCCGGTCGAGGGCGACAACGTGGCCGCCTCGATCACCATGCCGCTGGGCACGACCATGGAGGAAACCCAGCGCGCCGTGAAAAAGGTCGAGGAAGCGGCCGTCGAAGTGAGGCGACGGCTCGACGCCAAGACGCCGGAGGGCCATCCGAGCATCATGCGCCATATGCTCAGTTCAGTCGGCAGCCAGCCGTTCATGACCGACCAGGGCCGCGCTGGCGGCAGGTTGAATGCCACCATCAAGGGCGCGCACACCGGCGAGGTGCACATCGAGGCCTCGCCGGCCGAGGAGCGAATGTTCACCAGTTACGAGGTCGCACGACTTTGGCGCGAGATCGTCGGCGACATGCCGGAGTCGGAGGAATTGCAGTTCACCGCCGACATCTTTCAGGCCGGCGACGCGGTCAACGTCGTGCTCGCTGGGAGGGATTTTGCCCAACTACAGGCCGCCGCCGACTGGCTCAAGAGCGAGTTGGCCAAACTCAAGGGCGTAATCGACATCGCCGACTCGTTCCGCCAGGGCAAGGAGGAGGTGCAGTTGAAAATCAAGCCGGAAGCCGAGGCGCTTGGCCTGTCGCAGGCCGACTTGGCGCGGCAGGTGCGGCAGGCGTTTTACGGGGACGAGGTGCAGCGACTCCAGCGAGGGCGCGACGACGTGAAGGTCATGCTGCGCTACCCGCGCGACGAGCGGCGCAGCGTGGCTAGCCTCGAGCAGATGCGCGTCCGGCTGCCGGGCGGCGTCGAGGTACCGTTCACCGAGGTGGCCGACGTAACCTACGGGCGGGGCTACGAGTCGATCCGACGCATCGACCGGCGGCGCGCCGTCAACGTCACCGCCGACGTCGATGCGGCCATCGGCAACACGCAGGAGATCAACCGCAAACTCGAGACGGAACTGCTCCCCAGGATGCAGTTGGAGTTCCCCGGCACCTACTGGTCGTTTGAGGGCGAAAAGAGCGAGCAGGCCGAGACCCTCGCCAGCCTGCAGTACCTTTACATCGTTGCGCTGATCATCATTTACGCGCTGCTGGCGATCCCTTTCAACTCCTACATCCAGCCGCTGATCGTCATGGCAGCAATCCCGTTTGGATTGATCGGCGCGGTCTGGGGACACGTCGTGATGGGCATGGAGGTGACGATCCTTTCCGGCTTCGGCGTCGTGGCGCTGACCGGCGTGGTCGTCAACGACAGCCTCGTGATGGTCGACTACGTCAACCGCAAACGCGGCATCGGCCTGAGCGAGATGGAGTCGGCTCGACAGGCCGGCTTGGCCCGTTTTCGGCCAATCCTGCTGACTTCGCTAACCACATTCGCCGGGCTCACGCCGCTGCTGCTCGAGAAAAGTTTGCAGGCCAAGTTCCTCGTGCCGATGGGCATCTCGCTTGGCTTCGGGGTCATCTTTGCCACCGTCATCACGCTGATCCTCGTGCCGTCGATGTACCTCATCCTCGAGGATATCCGCACTTTCTTCCTCGGTCCGGAGGACAAGCTCTAATCCTCCCGCTTGGCCAAGCGCTTGGCTTGGGGCTGGAAGGCCGCTACCCTGCCTGCGTGAAGCGCCTGTATTTTTCCATGACGATTCTTTGTGCGCTTGGCCTGCAATCGATCACCGCAGCCAAGCCGAACATCCTGTTCATCATGGTGGACGACCTCGGCAAGGACTGGATCTCCTGCTATGGCGCGGACGACATTGAGACGCCGCACATCGATCGCCTGGCCAAGGGCGGCCTCAAGTTTCACAACGCGTGGTCGATGCCGCAGTGCACGCCGACCCGTGCCACGCTGCTCACTGGCCAGTACCCCTGGCGCACCGGCTGGGTGAACCACTGGGACGTCCCGCGCTGGGGTGTCGGTTACTTCGATTGGGCCAAGTACAACTCGTTTGCGAAGGTGATGAAAACCGCCGGCTACGCGACCGCCATCGCCGGTAAATGGCAGATCAACGACTTCCGCCTCGAGCCGGACGCGTTGAAAAAACACGGCTTCGACGACTGGGCCGTGTGGACCGGCTACGAGACCGGCAACCCGCCGAGCAACGAGCGTTACTGGGACGCCTACATCCACACCCGCTCCGGCAGCAAAACGTACAAGGGCGAGTTTGGGCCGGACATTTACTGCAACTTTCTCATCGATTTCATGAAGCGGCATCGCGACGAGCCGATGATGCTCTACTTCCCGATGGCCCTCACGCACGGCCCGCTCGTGCCGACGCCGGACGAGCGCAACGCCACCTCCAGCAGGGACAAGCTGAAGGGGATGGTTCAATACACCGACACACTCGTCGGGCGACTGGTCGCCGCGCTGGATGAACTGAAAATCCGCAAGCGCACGATCGTGATTTTCACGACCGACAACGGCACCAGCGGGGGTCTACGCGGTACGGTTGGTGGCAAGCGGCCAAGCGGTGGCAAGGCCTCCAAGTACGAGGGTGGCGTCTGCCAGCCGTTCATCGTGAATGCCCCCAGCCTCGTCCCGGGCGGACGCGAGACCGATGCGCTCACTGATTTTTCCGACCTGCTGCCAACCTTCGCCGAGCTTGGCCAAGCGCAACTGCCCAAGGGCGTGACACTCGACGGCAAGTCGTTCGCTCCCCTGCTGCTTGGGCAGGCGGACGACTCGCCGCGCGACTGGATCATGGCGCTTGGCCACGGGGCGGGTCGTCTCGACGAACAGGGCGTGCGCGGCACCCGCAACTTCGCCGACCGCGTATTCCGCGACAAGCGCTACAAGGTTTGGCTCGGCAATAACCCGGAGATCAACGCGTTGTACGACCTCGAGAGCGATCCGCTCGAGCTGCACAATCTCATCAAGAGCACCAAGCCGGAGCATCTGGCCGCGCTGAAGAAATTCCGCGGCATCATCGACAGCCAACCCAAGGTCGACGGCCGGCCGCTGTATCGTCCACGCAAGGCGAACCCGTGGGACAAGACCGTCAATGCGCAGCCGGCCAAGGACAAAAAGCCCCGGCCCAAGCGGGATCGACGCCGACAACGCAAGGCCGCCCAGCAGTAATCGCATGCCGGAGGCCATGCGCATCAAGGATCTGCCCGCCAGCGAGAAGCCGCGCGAACGGCTTTTGGCCAAGGGCGCCGATGCGCTGCGCGACAGCGAATTGATTGCGATCCTGCTGCGAACCGGCACGCAGGGCCTGTCCGCCATCGACGTCGCCCAGTCGCTGCTCACCAAGTTTGGCTCGCTCGAAGCCCTCGCGAAGGCACCGGTCGACGAGCTGCGCGTCAAGGGCGTCGGCCGCGACAAGGCTGTCACGCTCAAGGCTGCATTCAGCCTGGCCAAGCGCATGGCCGACGAACTGCGCCATGAATCGCCGGTGCTCGACACGCCGGAAAAACTGGCCGCGCTCCTGCGCGAAGACAACCGGTTGCTGGAAGTGGAGCACTTCCACGTCGTGCTGGTGAATGCCAAGCGGCGGCTGATCCGTGTCGAGACGCTAGCGCGCGGTACACTCGACTCGCTGGTCACCCACCCGCGCGACGTGTTTCGGCCGGCGATCAGCGCGAACGCCTCGGCGGTGTTCCTCGCGCACAACCACCCAAGCGGCGACCCCACCCCGTCCGAGGCCGACATCCGGTTTACGCGCGACATCGTCCGCGCCGGCAAGTTGTTGAAAATCGACGTGCTCGACCACATCATCCTCGGCCGCCGCACAACGGAGTGGGGCAAGGACTACGTCTCGCTGCGCGAACTCGGCTACCTTTACGAATGATTCACCCCACCGCCATCGTCCACGAAAATGCACAGGTCCACGACAGCGCCGAGGTCGGCCCGTACGCCATCATCGACGAGCACGTCACGCTCGGGGCCGACTGCGAGCTTGGCCCGCACGTTCACCTCACCGGCCACACGACGATCAGCAGCGGCAACCGATTCCACACCGGCTGCGTCATCGGCGATGCGCCGCAGGACGTGAAGTACAACGGCGAACCGACCCAGCTCATCATCGGCGACGGTAACACCTTCCGGGAACACGTCACCATCCACCGGTCCAACTCGGTCGACGAGGAGACGCAAATTGGGTCGGAAAACTTTTTCATGGCCAACAGCCACGTTGGCCATAACTCGGTTGTCGGCAACAAGGCGATCCTCGCCAACGGCGCGCTCGTCGGCGGCCACGCGATGATCGGCGACGGCGCGTTCCTCTCCGGCAACGCCGTGGTGCACCAGTTTTGCCGGGTCGGCTCTTTGGCGATGATGCAGGGCTGCTCCGGCGTCAGTCTCGACCTGCCGCCGTTCACCATCGTGCGCGGCATCAACGGCATGTGCGGCCTGAACAGCGTCGGCCTCAAGCGCGCCGGGTTCGCAGCGGAGGAACGGCGGGAACTGAAGCAGGCGTACCACGCCCTTTTCCTCAGCGATGACCTGCGAAAGGAGGCGCTGGAAAAAGCCCGCGCCGGATTTACCGGCGTGCTCGCGGGGCAGCTCATCGACTTCGTCGCGACCAGCCAACGCGGCACCTGCTCCCACGCCGATCGCTGAAGCCGTCGCCTGAAAGGCAACTTCTACCTAGCCAAAGGAAACGCCATTGGAATTAGCGCAAAAGAAAAACAGCCCGTAAGGGGTGTTCAACCGTGTATGCATTCTCCCGATTGAACTGCCCCTTCAGGGAAGGTTGAATTGCGTTGAGAAGTCCAAGGGCGTTGCCCTTGGCTAAGTAAAATCAGGCCTTCAGCCCGATAACAGATAGCGCTTGGCCAAGCGCTTGGTTAAATCTTTACCTTGAATTTGTCGCCTTTTTTCAGCGACTTGGCAAAGCCGGCCATGAGCTGCGGAATTTGCTCGAGATCCTTCAGGCTGACCACCTCGACCGGCGAGTGCATGTAGCGGTTGGGCAGGCTGATGAGCCCGATTGGGATGCCGCCGCGCGTCCAGAAAACGGCGTCGGTGTCGGTGCCACTCGTGGCGGAGATTGCCTCGTGCTGCAGGGTAATCTTCAGCCGCTTCGCCACCTGCTCGACGCGCTTAATGACCTCGGGGTGATTGCAGTTGCCGTGGGTGACGGTTGGCCCCTGCCCCACCTTGATGTCGCCGTGCTGCCGCTTGTCGACGGTCGGGTAGTCAGTCGCATGGGTAACATCCATCACCAGCGCGACGTCGGGGTGTAGCGAGTAGGCGATCTGCCGCGCGCCGAACAGGCCGACCTCCTCCATCGTGTTGGCGACGGCGCACACCTCGGCGTTGAGCTTGGCCTTGCCTGTCTTGAGC
>CAYWMH010000064.1:0-10920 GCA_964459315.1 uncultured Verrucomicrobiota bacterium | reverse complement strand
CCGCGCGCGAGATACTCGAGATTCACCTGGTGCACAATGCCGATTCCCGGCGGCACCACCTTGAACGTATCGAACGCCTGCATACCCCACTTGAGAAACTGGTACCGCTCTCGGTTGCGCGTGAACTCCATCTCGAGATTTTTGTCCATCGCATCCTCCGAGCCGGCGAAATCGACCTGCACCGAGTGGTCAACCACCAAGTCGACCGGCACCAACGGCTCGATGATTTTTGGGTCCCTGCCGAGCCGCGCTGCCGCCGAGCGCATCGCGGCCAGGTCGACCAGCAACGGCACGCCGGTAAAATCCTGAAGGACAATCCGCGCGACGGTGAACGGGATCTCCTCAGTTCGCGCAGCCTTGGCCTGCCAACCGGCGAGTTCGCGGATGTTTTCCTCCGTCACCTTTTGCCCGTCGCAATGGCGCAGCACCGATTCCAGGACCAGGCGGATGCAGACCGGCAGCCGCGAAACATCCCCCACGCCGGCCTCGGCCAACGCCGGCAGTGAATAAAATTTACCCTGTTGACCGTCACCAAGGTCGAACGATCGCAGTGAATTAAATGTGTTGTGACTCATAAAAAAAGGGCCAAGCGACGAAGGTCGCGTTGTCACAGCAGAATAAATCACCTAAGCCCCAATGTCAACGACTTGGCCAAGGCGAAGGCGGGGATGGCTGTCCCAGCCGTCCGTCGCAAGCCAAGCGGCACACCGCAGTCAAACAGGAGCGGCGCGCTTGGCCAAGCGGCTGATTAGCGGGCGCCGACTTGGCCGGTCTTGGAGTTGTAGATGTACTTCATGCCGCGCGGGGGACGCGGGATACGTGGGAAATAGCCCTCGGTGACCAGCTCGTTGAGGGTCTTGGGGTAGCGACCTTCCACGGCTTGGAACTGTCGGATGGCGTTTTGGATGTTGGCGAGGTTGACCCGTTTTTCGGACGATTTCTTGGCCTTGCCGACGGCACCGATGTAATCCACCGGCGCAGTCAGCGGGTTGCCGGAGGAGGTGGACTCCTCTGTTTCGGGCTTTTTGTCCTTGGCGTTGTTGCTTGAGCCACCACAAGCGCACAAGCCAAGCGACAGGATCAACGAGGCGAAACAGGCAAACTTCATAACGGGACGAAGTTCGGCTTGTAGGTGAAGTTTGTCAATTGGCTTTGTGTGGCTTGGGTTGGGCCTGGCGCCACTCCTTGCGGCTGACTTTTTTGGGCGACTGGATGTGGACGAACGCCCCCTTTTTGTTGCCGACGACGATGTCCGGCCAGCCGTCGGCGTTCATGTCGGTGGCCATCACCTGCGTGCCGATCCCAGAGTCGCTGTCAATCAAGTGCGGCACCCAGTCGACACCGCGCTTCTTCGTGCGGCGCAGCTCGAACCAATACAGCACGGCGGGGGCGTTTGGCTCGGCGTCGCCGCGGGGGCCGTGTGCCCAAAAGCGCTTGCCAGTCACGATGTCGAGCAGGCCGTCCCGATTGATGTCGGCCAGGTCGATCGCGTGCAACTGGCTGAACTTCACGCCGTAGCGGTTTTCCTCCGGCTTGGCGTTCATGAACGTGTGCGCGACGAAGGTGATGCCGCCGTCCTTCGGCTGGTTTTCGTACCAGCAGAGACCGTAGCCGTGCGCGGCGAGCGAGGTGATCACGTCGTTGTCGCCGTCGCCGTCCACATCGTAGGCGTACATCTGCGCGCCGCCACCAGGCGAAAACGGAAACGCGTGAAACGCCCACTCCGGGTCGCCATCGAGCGACGCCGGCTGCTCCCACCAACCGTTCTTCTCCATGATGTCGCGTCGGCCGTCGCCGTTGACATCGCCCACGCCCATGCCGTGCGTGAACCGCTGCCAAGCGCCCTTGGGCGTGACGCGGTGAATCTCCCACGGCCGGTCGGGGTGATGCCGGTTCGGCTCCGCGTAGATGAAGTAGCCCCCCGAGTTGCAGACGATCTCCGGCCGGCCGTCGCCGGTGATGTCGGTGAAGTGCGGCGACGCGTTGTCGGTGACGGCCAACGCGATATGCTTTTTCCAATGGCCCGGTTTGCCTTTCGGATTCTCGTGCCAGGTCGACTCCGCACCGGGGAAGCCGAGCACCAGCACGTCGTCCCACTCATCGCCGTTGATATCGTGGACGTAGGTCAGGAAGTTTCGTGAATAGCCATTTCGCCCACTGAGCGCGCCGGGGAAACCGGGCACGCTCGTTTCTTTGCCGTCGGCGTCTTTCAACTTAAACGACTCGGTGGCGGGGTAAAATTCGTGGCGCTGCTTGTAGTCCGGCCCGGCGTACCAGTACGGGCCAACGACAAGGTCGGCGTGGCCGTCGCGGTTGAAATCCCCGGCGGCACCGCCCTCAGCCCAAAAATGCGGGGTGACCTGCTGCTTAGCCCAAGTGTGCGTGTGGTGGTCTTTCGCTTGGCCAAGCGCAGTGACCAGGGCCAAACCAACGAAGACGGTAAACGAATGGCGCATGCGGCATCTTTGGCACCATGGCCGATTGCGGTCAAGCGGCACATCACACTCGCCGCACTTGGCCAAGTTCGCTAAACTGTCGCCGGATGATTGGACGCTACACCCGTCCCGAAATGCGGGACATCTGGACCGAACAACGGAAGCTCGAAATCTGGCTTGAGATCGAGTTGCTCGCCGCCGAGGCGCTTAGCAGCGAAGGACTCGTGCCAAAGTCGCACCTCAAGCAAATGAAGGCCAAGGCAGCCTTCAGCATCAAGCGCTGCCGCGAACTCGAACGCACGCTAAACCACGACGTCATCGCATTCACCACGAACGTCAGCGAGAACATCGGCAAACCGGCGAGCCGCTGGCTGCATTTCGGACTGACGAGTAGCGACATCATCGACACCGCCTTTGCTGTGCAGATGAGCGAGTCGGTGAAAATTCTCATCGCCGACGTCAAAAGCCTGCGCCGAGTCATCGCTGCCAAGGCGCGCAAGCACAAGTTCACCCCGATGATCGGACGCAGCCACGGCATCAACGCCGAGCCGACGACGTTCGGCCTCAAGATGGCCCTGATGTACGATGAATTCGGCCGGGCGCTTGAGAGACTCGAGACGCTTAAGCCGCGTGTCGCGATCGGCAAACTGTCCGGCGCGGTCGGTACCAACGCCCACCTCTCGCCGAAGGTCGAGTCCTTCGTCTGCCCCAAACTCGGCCTCAAGCCAGCGCCGATCGCGACGCAGGTCGTCCAGCGCGACATCCACGCGGAATTCATGACCACTGTCGCCATCGTCGGTGCAAGTATCGAGCGCTGGGCCACCGAGTTTCGCCACCTGCAGCGCACCGAGGTGCTCGAGGCCGAGGAATATTTTGCAAAAGGCCAGAAAGGCTCGAGCGCCATGCCGCACAAGCGCAACCCAATCACCGGGGAACGCCTCACCGGGCTGGCGCGCGTGATGCGCGGCAACGCCGTCGCCGCGCTCGAGAACGTCGCGCTGTGGCACGAACGCGACATCAGCCACAGTTCAGTCGAGCGCGTGATTTTCCCTGACTCCTGCTCGCTGCTCAACTACATGCTCCATAAGCTCACCAACCTGACCAAGGGGCTGATTGTCTACCCGAAAAACATGGCCAAGAACCTCGGGCAATCGCTCGGGATGTGGAATTCGCAGTCGGTGCTACTCGCCCTTATCCGCAAGGGCCTCACCCGCGAGGAGTCGTACTCGCTCGTCCAGCGCAACGCGATGGAGACGTGGAAAACCAAACATGCCGGCCGCGACGATGCCGATTTCCTCAAGCAACTGCTGTCCGACCCGGAGGTCGCGAAGCATTTCAAGAAGGGCGAACTCGAGTCCATCTGCTCCACCGACTTCCACTACAAACACATCGAATCGCGCTTCAAGAAACTGGGCCTGTGAGCCAAGCCCTCGACAACAAGACCTTCGTCATCATCGGGGGGACTACCGGGCTGGGGTTGTCCGCAGCCAAGGCCTTTGTCGGCGAAGGGGCGCGGGTGGTCGTGGTAGGGCGTAACGCCGAGAGCGTGGCCCAGGCGGAGACCGAGCTTGGCCAAGCGGCTCGCGGCTTGGCCGGCGACGCCACCGACCCGCAAACCGCTCCCGAAGCGATCGGCTTGGCCAAGCGCGAGTTCGGTGTCTTCGACGGACTTTACCACGTCGCCGGTGGAAGCGGACGCAGCATGGGCGACGGGCCGCTGCACGAGATCAGCGACGACGGCTGGCGACAGACGATCAACCTGAATCTCACGTCGGCGTTCAACTCGAACCGCGCGGCGTTGCGGGAGTTCATTACACTTGGCCAAGGCGGCGTGATCCTCAACATGACATCGGTGCTGGCCGACTCCCCCGACCCAACGCATTTTGCGACGCACGCCTACTCGGCGGCCAAGGCCGGGATCGTCGGACTCACGAAGTCGACGGCGGCGCGGTACGCCAAGCAGAACATCCGCGTGAACGCCATCGCGCCGGCACTCGTCGCCACGCCGATGTCCGGTCGAGCTCAAGCGAACGGCGAAATCATGAGTTTTATTAAACAGAAGCAACCGCTGGACGGCGGCCGTATCGGTCTGCCGGAGGATGTTGACGGCGCGGCAGTGTTCCTGATGTCCGATGCCGCCAAGTTTGTCACCGGCCAGATGCTCGCGGTCGACGGCGGCTGGAGCGTCAGCGAGGGGATCGAATGAGCTACACGATCGGGATCGACCTCGGCGGTTCCTGCGTCAAGGCAGTCGTCGTCACGCCGGACGGCGAGACGTTGTCCCGGCACAACCTGCCGTTCGATGCGGAGGCGGAGATGGAGTGGGCCGACCTACTCTGCGAACTCGTCCGATCCATCGAGCAGGAGCGGGGCGGCAGACCGGAAAGCATGGGCTTCTCGGCACCGGGACTGGCGGCGGCGGACGGCAGTTGCATCACGCACATGCCGGTGCGGCTTAAGGGGTTAGTCGGCCTAAACTGGAAGGAGTTTTTTGATTTCGCCAAGGAGATCCCTGTGCTGAACGACGGCCACGCCGCGCTCCTCGGCGAGGCGTGGCTCGGGGCGGCGCAAGGTTTTCAGACGGTCATCCTGCTGACGCTTGGCACCGGCGTCGGCGGCGCGGCGCTCGTCGAGGGCAAGCTGCTGCGCGGGCGCACCGGCAAGGCCGGGCACTTCGCCCACACGAGCCTCGGCCCGGACGGCCCGCCGGACGATTGCGGCTGCCCGAGCAGCCTCGAACTGGCCATCGGCAACTGCAGCCTCCCGGAACGGTCCGGGGGCCGGTTTACCCACACGGGCGAGATGATGAAGGCGATCGAGAACGGCGATGCCGAGGCGGAGAAAATCTGGCTCAAATCGGTCAAGGATTTGGCCACGGCGATCTGTTCCTTCTCCAACATCCTCGACCCCGAAGCGGTCATACTCGGCGGTGGCATTTCGAAGGCCGGCGACCGGCTGTTCGGCCCGCTGCGCGACTACCTCGACCCGCTGCTTTGGAAGACGGACGACTACGAGATCAAGCTGCTCCCAGCGCAACTGGGCGACCTCGCCGGTGCGTACGGTGCGGCCGCCAACGCGCTGAGCGTTTAGATGCCAAGCAGCGCCTCGGCGGTGGCCACCGAGGCGGCCTCGTCATTTTGCAGGATGGTTTGCCACCCCCTGCCCTGGCCGGTCTCGATGTTTTCCGCGCGGTCGTCGATGTAGAGGATGGCTGCGCCGGACTCGCCGGTGCGCTGCTCGACAGCGTCGTAAATCGGCTCGTCCGGCTTCATGCCACCCTCCTCGTACGACAACACGTAATGGTCAAACAGGCTGTAAAACGGAAATCCCTCGCGGATGTGTCCGACCGCGATTTCGTTGGTGTTGGAAAACACGCAGGTCGGGATACCGAACGGTTTCAATTGCTCCAAAAACCCGATCATCATCTCCATCGGCGAAAAGATATCGGCAAAAACAGAAACGAACTCGGCGCGGTCGCCGCGAAAGCCGGCCCCGTCCCGGATCGCCTCAATAAACTCGTCGGTCGAGATCTTGCCGGACTCGTATTGAACCTGGATTGGTGAATTCACGAGCCGCTCGATTTCCTCCATGTCGGCCTCGCTGCGCTCGGCAAACCGGCGGACGGCGATGCTGTAGTCGAAATCGACAAGCACCTTCCCGAGGTCAAACACTACCACGCTTGGTTCGGTCATCGGCTACTTCGCGTCCAGTTCGCGGCGGCCCTCGAGGGCTTGGCTCAAGGTTAACTCGTCGGCGAATTCCAATCCGCTCCCGGCCGGCAGGCCATGGGCGATCCGTGTCACTTTCACGCCGCGCTTGGCCAAGCGCTTGGCCAGGTAATGACCGGTGGCATCCCCCTCCACGTCGGTGCCGAGCGCGATGATGACCTCGTCGGCCGCGCCGTTGGCCAAACGTTGCTCGAGTGGTGCCACCCGCAATTCATCCGGACCGACGCCGTTCATCGGGGAAATCTTGCCGCCGAGCACGTGGTAGCGGCCCCGGAACGCGCCGGATTTCTCGACGTTCAAAATGTCAACGGCCCGCTCGACGACGCAGAGGGTTCGCTCGTCGCGCGCCGGGTTGGCACAAATGCTGCACGGCGATTTCTCGGCCAGGCCGCCGCAGTCGGCGCACTCGATGATCTTGTCGCGTGAGGTAACCAACACGTTGGCCAGGCGCTTGGCCACGGCGGTATCGGCCTGGATCAGGTGAAGAGCCAGTCGCTCGGCTGAACGCGGGCCGATGCCGGGCAGGCGGTTTAATTCCGCCACCAAAGCCACAAGCGGTTCGGGGAGCGAGGCCACGGGCAACCATCAAAGCCCCGGCAAGCCCATGCCGCCACCCATGCCGCCGGTGAGCTTGCCCATTTCGGCGGCCTGCGTTTCGCGCCCCTTATCGAGCGCCTGGTTGACGGCGCCAAGCACCATGTCCTCCAACATCGACATGTCGTCCGTATCGACAGCCTCGGGGTCGATCTTGATCGACTTGACCGCGCCATCGCAGCTGGCGGTGACCTTGACCGCGCCGCCTCCGCTCGAGGCCTCGACGAGTTGATCGGCCAGTTGCTCCTGTGCCTCCTGCATTTGCCGCTGCATCTTCGCGGCCTGCTTCATCAGTTTACCAATGCTTGCCATGTTAAAATTTCGGGGTCACTTCCGCACCTCGACGATCCGGCCGCGGAACAGCTCCAGCGCCTTTTGGATAAGCGGATCGTTCTTGAATTCGTCCGGGTCGATCGGCACCGACTGGGTCGTGGCCGTTTTTTTTTCCTGCCCAGGTTCCGGCTCCGACTCGTCGATCGGCTCCAGCGCGGGAGCCGGCGTGCTCCCCTTAGGCAGCGGTTCGCTGGTGAACCGAAACTGCACCCCTGGATGGCCCAGCGCGGCGAGTTGCTCCGCGAGCATCTCTTGGTTTCGCTGGTTGTCCACCAGCGCGAGGTGTTCCTCGGCGAGCCCAATCTCGAAGACGCCGCCCGAAAAAGACACGGCGTGCGCCTGCTGAAAATAGGCCTGCATGAACGGGCTGGCCTTGGCCGCCGCGGCGGCGAGCTGTGACCAAATTGCCTGCAGGTCGACCGGCTCCTCTGACTTGGCCTGTGCCGGAGCCGGCTTGACCATTGTGGCTGGCTTTGCCGGGGCGCTTGGCTTGGCAGCCGGTTTCGGCGCGGGCGCAGGCGGCGCTTGGCCAACCGATGCCGACTCGTCGGCTCGCAGTTTTTGCAGTTGGCCCAGCACCTCGTCGATGCCGAGCGCCGACTTGGCCTGGGCCGCCTTGAGTAAGGAAACCTCGATTAAAATTTTCTTTGACGTGGCCAAGCGCAGACGGCCCTCGCAATCGGTCAGCACGTCCAGCACTCGGGCCAGGGCCTGTTCGTCGGCCAGCTTGGCTCCGGTCTCGAGCGCGCTCGCCTCGGCCTCGCTGACCTCGAGCAGCGAAAGGTCGCCCTTCGAGACGACATACACGAGCCGGTTGCGAATGTGCGTCAGCAGGTCACTCACCAGCCGGCCCAGGTCCTTGCCCTGCCCGGCGAGCGCATTCAACTCGGTCAGTGTCCGCGTCGAGTCGCCGGTAAGCACCGCCTCGGCAAGCGCGAACAACTGCGCCTGCGCCGTCAACCCGAACATCGACAGCACATCCGGCTCGGTGATGTTCGTGCCGCAAAAACTGATGAGCTGGTCGAGCGCCGACTCGGCATCGCGCATGCAGCCCTCAGCCCCGCGCGCGATCGCGAACAACGCCCCCTCGTCGACCGTCACCTTCTCCTCGCCGCAAATGTAGTTGAGATGTTTGGCGATGAGGTCGACCGGGATGCGCCGCAGATCGTAGCGCTGGCAGCGCGACAGGATGGTCGGCAGCACCTTCTCCGGCTCGGTGGTGGCGAACAGGAACTTCACGTGCGCCGGCGGCTCCTCGAGCGTCTTGAGCAGCGCGTTGAACGCCGCCGTGCTGAGCATATGCACCTCGTCGATGATGTAGATTTTGAACTTTGACGAGGCCGGGGCGTAGACGCAGGTCTCGCGCAATTCGCGCACCTGCTCGACGCCGTTGTTGCTGGCGCCATCGATCTCGAGCACGTCAATCGAGCGGCCCTCGGCGATCTCGACGCACTTCGGATCGTCGTCGGGGAAATCCACTTTCGGGCCGTCGGTGCAGTTAAGGCACTTAGCGAAAATCCGTGCGAGGGTCGTCTTGCCGGTGCCCCTTGGCCCGCAGAACAGGTAGGCGTGGGCGATCCGCTCGGCGACGATCGCGTTGGCCAACGTCTGGCTGACGTGATCCTGCCCGACGACATCGCTGAAGCGCTGCGGACGGTATTTGCGGGCTATGACCTGGTAAGACACCGGCGGGAGCCTAGCGCCTCCGCGCGTCCCGGGAAAGCGCAATGCGCCTGGCCAAGCGCTTGGGCAAGCGCCGGCACTCCAACCTTGAATCTCCGCCGCAAATCTGCTCCCTTGGCCAAGCGCGGTTTCCGCGCCCACCCGAAAATGGCAAACGACATCGAATCCCGGCTCGCGGTCTGCAGTTGGTCGCTGCAACCGGAAACCCCCGAGGCGCTCGTCGCCGACCTCCGCGAGATTGGCATCCCGCGCGTCCAACTCGCGCTCGATCCGCTACGCGAAACTCCCGAGACCTGGGAAAAAACCGGCGAGCTGTTCAGGGCCGAGGGCATCGGGATCGTCTCCGGCATGTTCGGCACGATCGGCGAGGATAACTCGTCGCACGCCACGATCAAGGAAACGGGCGGCGACGTGCCGGACGAGCATTGGGACGCTAACTGGGCCAACATCCAGTCGGTCGCCGACATCGCTGCCCAGTTCGGCCTGAAGCTGGTCACCTTTCATGCCGGCTTCCTTCCGCACGAGGAGAGCGACCCCGGCTTCGCCAAGCTGCTCGGCCGCATCACGCAGATCGCCGACGCATTCGACGCGCACGGCATAGAGCTTGGCTTCGAGACCGGGCAGGAAACCGCCGAGACGCTGCGACTCTTCCTCGAGAAACTCAACCGGCCCAGCGTCGGCGTCAACTTCGACCCCGCGAACATGCTGCTTTACGACAAGGGCGACCCGATCGACGCGCTTGAGGCGCTCGCGCCGTTCCTCAAGCAGAGCCATATCAAGGACGCCACCAAGACGAGGGAGCCCGGCACATGGGGCGCGGAGGTCACCGTCGGCACCGGTGAGGTCGACTGGCCGACATTCTTCGCCACCCTGACCAAGCTTGGCTACGACGGCGACTGCTGTATCGAGCGCGAAGCCGACGACCAGCGCGTCGCCGACATCCGGACCGCGCGTGAATTCGTCACCCAGCTATAACACCATGGCAAACGATAACATCAACATCGGCATCGTCGGGCTTGGCTTCATGGCCGCGATGCACATCCGCGCCTACCGCCAAATTGATGGCGCCAACGTCGCGGCGATCTGCGACCTCGACCCCGAGCGCCTCAAGGGCGACTTCACGGAGATCTCCGGAAATATCGACTCCGACAACCCAGTCAAACTCGACATGAGTCAAGTCAAGGCATACCAGGATTTCAACGACCTCCTCGCCGACGACTCGATCGATGCCATCGACATTTGCACCCCGACCCGCACGCACCTGCGCATGGCCAAGCCGGCGCTCGCCTCCGGCAAACACCTCATCTGCGAAAAACCGCTGGCCCGAACCGTCGCCGAGGCGGAGGAACTCGCCGCCGCCGCCGAGGAGGCCAACGGCCAGTTCATGGTCGCCATGTGCCTGCGTTTTTGGCCGCAATGGGCCTGGCTCAAGGAGACGGTGGACAGCGGCCGGTACGGCAAGGTGCAGGCCGCGCATTTCCAGCGCATCGCCGAGCCACCGGCCTGGGGACAGGCGATCTACTTCGACGGCGAGACTTCCGGCGGCGCGTTGTTCGATCTGCACGTGCACGACACCGACTTTGTGCAGCACGTCTTCGGTCGGCCAAAGTCGGTTTACTCGACCGGCTTCAGCAAGGTCAGCGGCGCCGTGGACCATGTGTTGACACAGTACGAGGTCGACTGCGGTGCCAAGGTCAGCGCCGAAGGTAGCTGGGCGATGACACCCGGCTGGGGCTTCAACATGTCGTACCGCTGCATCTTCGAGCGGGCGACCGCCGACTACGACATTGGCCGCGCGGACGAACCGCTGCGGTTGTTCGAGGAGGGCAAGGAAAAGCAGGTGATCGAGTGCGAAGGCACGGACGGTTACGCCGGCGAGCTGGCCCACTTTATCGACAGCATCCGCTCCGGCCAAGCACCCAGCGTCTCCGCGGCGGACGGACTCTCCACGGTGGAAATCTGCGCTGCCGAGGAGCAGTCCGTCCAGACCGGCCAAGCTGTCAAACTGGGCTAATTCCCAGACGGAAACGCTCCTTTTTGGGGAACCCAATGAAATACCGCTTGCCAAGGGCAGCTTTTTGAGTAAGTTGTCTGCCCTTTTTGATGAAGGCAGACATAAATCCGGAATATGTGGAATCGACGATTCG
>CAYWMH010000063.1:9879-10995 GCA_964459315.1 uncultured Verrucomicrobiota bacterium | reverse complement strand
CCTGACGAGGCGCGCCGCCCACGAGCAGGAGCTGTTTCCGGTGGATGACTGGTCATTCATCCGCTGGTCGTCCGGGATTCGGCACGACTACGACACCGAGGCGGAGCTGATCACGCTGGATGGCGCTGACCTGCTCAAGTGGCTGGTGCAGTGGGGAAAAACCGGTAGGATCGAGCTTGAGGGAGAAAGCAAACCCGTTGATTTTCTGGGGCGCATCATCGAGATGGACCCGCATCTGGACAAGGAGAAGTCCAACCTGTTTTTCACCCATAAAATCGTCCTGCCTGGTGGGAAGAGTTGCTCCATGTCGGAGGCCCGCTTTTTCGCTGGGGAACCGTCGCTGGCGCTGATCGGGAGCGAGGTTTTCCTCCTGCGGAACGCCCCGTCGCAGGAAGTGCTCGGGAACTGGTCGAAAATGCAAAAGGCCCAGGTCTCCAAACAGCCCCACAGCCTGCTGACCAAGCTGCGCAAGATCAGCACCACCAACGGGGTCAACTGGGAGCAGCTTTGCAAGACCCACAAGGCGACACCGCAGTTCGTGTTTGAGATGGCCAACGACACGGTTCGCCTAAAGCTCCTTGCCAAGAGCCAATCGGACAAGAGTCTTTGGCAATGGAACGGCCATGAATGGATTCGCCAGAAATCAGCAAGCCAGAAGGCGAACAAGCCTGAGGTGCTCGATGACGACCGGCTGGAGCTAGCCGTCGACTGGCTGCAACGGCTCGATTGGTTCACGCCAGAGCCGGGACTTTGGGTCGGGGACGCCAATCCGCTTTTCCTCGAGAGCTTGCACGCCGCATGGCCGGACAAGCCGGAGGCCGAGTACCTGGGTGACACGGAGTTCAAGCGGCTTTTCCTCCAGCCCAAGCGGCTCAAGCCAAAGTTGATCGTTCACGGCAGCGGCATCGACTGGCTCTCCGTCTCCGCCGAGTGGGAGGAGGAGGGGATGAAGCTGACGGAGCGCGACCTGCAGCAGCTCGCTGGCGCCAGCGGCAACTTTGTCAACCTGCCGGACGCCGGCTGGGTCCAGTTGGACCAAAAGGCGGTTCAGGACGCCCAGGAAGCGATGGCCGACCTGGGCGTCGACGGCTTATCCGCGCTCGAGCAAAAGATCGG
>CAYWMH010000063.1:489-9869 GCA_964459315.1 uncultured Verrucomicrobiota bacterium | reverse complement strand
CGGCTTGGCCAAGTTTGTCCCGTCGGCGGAACTGGAACAGTTGCGCGGACGGCTTGATGAGTTTGAGGGCATCGAGTCCACGAATCTGCCAGAAGGGATCAATGCCGAGTTGCGGCCGTACCAACTGGAGGGGTTTAGCTTCCTCTGCCACTTGGCCAAGCTTAAGCTGGGAGGGATCCTCGCCGATGACATGGGCCTCGGCAAGACGCTGCAGACGCTCGTCTGGTTGAAGTGGCTGAAGACCAGCCGAAGGAAAAACGCCAAGACCAAGCCGGCGTTGGTTGTTTGTCCCGCCTCGGTGCTGCACAACTGGCGCCGCGAGTCGGAACGGTTCACCCCCAGCATGAAGGTGCTGGTTTTAGAGAGCGGTCAGGCGAGGCACAATCTGCGAAAGCGCGTGCCCGACCACGACATCGTTGTCACTAACTACTCTATCCTCCGGCGGGACCTCGACGAGTTGGCCAAGTTTGCCTTCCGGGCCGTGGTGCTCGACGAGGCGCAGTTCATCAAGAACCCGGGCGCGCAGGTTACGAAGTCGGTCAAGGAGCTAAAGGCCGACCACAAGCTGGCTCTAACTGGCACCCCGATCGAGAACCGGATGCTCGACCTTTGGAGCATCGTCGATTTCGTGCAGCCGAATTACCTTGGCAATCAGGATCACTTCAGCCAGGTGTACGATCTGCGAGGGGCGGAAAAGGATGAGAGCACCGCTCGCATTGGGCGTCGAAAACTGTCGGCCAAGCTGCGCCCGCTGCTGCTTCGCCGCGTTAAGAAACAGGTGGCCAAGGACCTGCCGGAGCGTGTCGAGCAGCGACTCGACTGCGAGTTGCCGGAGGAACAGCGCAAACTTTACCTCGCCGAGTTGAAACGCAGCCGCGAGCAGGTCATGAAGGCGGTCAAGCAGAAGGGCGTGGCCAAGAGCAAAATGCACGTGCTGGCTGCGCTCACACGACTGCGTCAGATCTGCTGCCACCCCGGCCTCGTCGGCAGCGACACCGAGTCCGGCAAGATGGACACCCTTTACGAGCTGGTCGAACCGTTGCTTGAGGAGGGTCACAAGGTGCTCGTGTTCAGCCAGTTCGTCCGCATGCTTCAGATTCTGGAGAAGCAGTGCGAGGATCGGAAGATGCCGACTTACCTGTTGACCGGCGAGACCAAGAACAGGCAGGACATTGTCACGGCATTCCAGGAGGACGAGTCGCCGGCGGGGTTCCTTCTTAGCCTCCGGGCGGCCGGCACCGGGCTCAACCTGACGAGCGCCAGTTACGTGGTCATTTACGATCCGTGGTGGAACCCCGCCGTGGAGGCGCAGGCGATCGATCGCACGCACCGCATCGGCCAGACTGCCACGGTGAACGCCTACAAGATGATCTCGCCGGGAACGGTCGAGGAGAAAATTTGGGACCTGCAACAGCGCAAGGCCAAGACGGTGTCCGACGTGCTTGGCGACGACGGCTTCGCCAAGGGGTTAACCACGAACGACCTCGAGTACCTGTTCTCCGATTAAACCAAGCGCTTGGCCGTTTAAACTTTTTCCACCCGAAATGTCGGCTGGCTCCATTCGCCGCTTGGCAGCAGCCAGCGAAAGATCACGCCACCTTCGAGGTGCCCGGCGGTGTCGAGCTGGTTGGCGGCGCCAATGTCCCGGTGCGCCACGATGATGCGAAACGATCCGTTCGGTTCCGGCTTTACCTGCGAATGGTTCAGGATGATTTGCCGGTTCACGAAATCGCGCGACTCAAGCCAGCGGCTGCAAAGCTGCACCGACCAGTAGCGGCAGTCCGGGGCGCGGCCTTCCATCACAAGTGCTTCGTCTTCCTCCAGCTTGTACCAGCCGCCGACGTACTCGTTGTCCGGCGTGGGGAACAGGCTGTCGAGTCCCTCCATCGTGCTATCGATGCCCACGGTGTTCGGCTCCTTCATCCAGGCCTCCGAGGCGAGCTGTGTCGATTTTATCGTGCGCGCGAGGCTTTGGGTCAGTGCGCGTAGCCGGTGCGTGACTCCCTCCACAGTCGGCGCGGGCGGAGGGGCGATGTCGTCGAGTAACCCGATGTGCAACTCGGCTGGTTTTTGGCTTAGGCTGGTGAAGTATTGGCGGGTCACCAGCGTGCGTGCGATGTTGTCCAGTTGGACCCAGTTGCGCGCACCGTCCGGCCGCTCAGCCGAAAGAACCAACTCGAAGCGGCCGTCATCGTCGAATTCCATCTCCGCGTCACAGATGTTGGATAGGATGCTGTTACTCCGGCCGCGCATCCCGTACAGGCAGAAGGCCAGGTACAGTTCCTCTCCACGCCGGCCGTGGATGCGGTAGCGAAGGGCAGGGTTCAGCGTCGCCCGGTGGTACAGCGTGTCGGGATTGTCCACGAAAAACTTCCGGATCGGCGACATGACCTGCACGAGGCTCGGCGCGTCGGCGTCCTGTTCCATCTGGAACTCCGTCATGGCGACGAGGATGCGCGTGAGGAACCGGTATCCCTCGGCGCGTTCCGATGGGTCGCGCCCCTCGGTCAATGCGTCCACCTGTTCCGCCGCGTTTGCGAGTTGCCCGGTTAATGTCGACCATGCTTTTGTCAGTTCGTCGTTTTTCATGGTGTTACTCCTTCAAAATCTTGCCGCACGGTGTCCGCGCTCAAGTCGTACTCCTCGAGCGAGTAACGGTGCAGGCCGTGCTTGTGCTGGCGGTTGTCGGCCAGCCATTGTTTCATCCGTTCCTCAAATTTATCCGAGTAGGCGTAGCCGTGGGTTTCGTAAATGCGCTGCACGGTGCTGATCGGGTCGCCGGTCAGGTCGGCGTATTGCACGTCGAGAAACTGCCCTGCATCGGCGGCGGCGCGAACCTCGGCTGAGCGCCGGTCGATCTCGAGCAGCCGACGGTGCCAATGCGCGCCGATGGCCGCCTTGTCAACCATATCGCTGGCGGCTCTGCGTGTGATCTCGCACAAGCTGCAAATGCTCGGCAGGACGCTTTCCGCGCCTCGGTGCGTTTGCACGATGCGCGCATTCGGGAACACCTCCAGCAGGCCGGCCAGCCCGGGGAGGTGGCGGGGTGCCTTGCAAACCCAGTGGCTGCCGCGGCATTTCCAGCCAAGCATCTGGAGTTGTCGCCGGTAGTAGCGATACCACACCGCATCCGCCTCGTGACCGGCGATCCAGTCGGAGTAACCGGGGATGTCCGCCCGCAACTCGAAAATAAAGTCGGCGAACGTGTGCTCCATCAGCCAGAGGCATTCCTCCGGGCCGGTGGCGTTGAGCTTGTGCGCGCTCGCGAGACGGGGGGCGATCTTTTCAAACCCGGCGACAAATGCCTCCGTTTGCGCGATGCGCGGATCGTCCTCCAGCGATTCCGGGGCTGGGGCGGGGTGCAGCCCCTCCCATAGCCGCAGCCAGCGCGAGGCCGGATCGCAGGCGAGCAGGTTGTGCAGCAGCGTCGTACCGGTCCGGGGGAAGCCAAGGATGTACAGCGGTTTCTCGATCGGCGTTTGTGCCATTTCCGGGTGCGCGGCAAACGCCGCCTCTGTACGCAGTCGGTTGGTTAGCAGGCGAAGGATCGTGCGTTGCAACAGGATCACTCCCTGCGTGTTGAGGTTGGCCTCCTCGCGCAGGGATTGCAGCAGTACGCTGTACGGTTCGCGGAACGAATCATCGCCAAAGTCCGACAGGCCGGTCTGCACAGCAGCCTTCTGCAACAGAGCCTCGTCGTTCAGTGCAATATTAGGAGTTAATTTCGACATCTTTGCAAATCAACGCACGTAAAGCGTGCCGCCGTCGACAGGGAAGGGCGCGCCGGTGATGAAAGACGCCTCGTCGCTGCAGAGGAAAACCGCCATCGCGGCGACTTCCTCCGGCTTGCCCATCCGGCCCACCGGCTGGTAGTCGGAAAGTTTCCGGAACATCTCCTTCTGGTTGTCGGGGTAATTCTCCGCGATGAAGCCGTCGACAAACGGCGTGTGAATGCGGCCCGGCTGGATGGCGTTGCAGCGGATGTTGTCGTGCAAGTGATCCTTGGCCACGGAGTAGGTCATTGCGAGCACGCCGCCCTTGCTGGTGCTGTAGGCCAGGCGGTCGTTGATCGCCATCGTAGCCACTGTCGAGGCGATGTTGACGATTGAGCCGCCTTCGCTCTTGAGCATCTGCCGGACGCCGCCCTTGAGGCAGTTGAACACCCCCTTCAGGTTGACGCTCATCACGCGGTCAAAATCGGCCTCGCTGGTATCGATGATGTTGCCGACATGCGCGATACCGGCGTTGTTGACCAAGCAATCCAAACCGCCGCGCGCTTGGCCAAGCGCGTCAAAAACGTCTTCCACCTGGCTGTGATCCGCCACGTCGCACTGCGTCGCCTCCGCTTGGCCGCCGGCGGAACGGATCTGCTCGACTGTCTCGCCTGCAGCTTGGCCGTCGATCTCGAGCACATCGACAAATGCCCCCTGCTTGGCCAAGGCAAGCGCGATCGCCTGGCCGATGCCCGACCCCGCGCCGGTCACGACCGCGGACTTTCCCTTAAGGCTGAACATGCGCCGCAATCTCCCCGAGACTGCCCCGCTTGGCAAGTTTCAACCCTTGTCCAAGGTCTGTGCTGGCAAATGGGACTTGTTGCTTTACGCTTGGCCAAGCGCATGAGTGATCCAGAAAAACCGACCAAGCGGCTTCGGAGCGAGGAGTGGTTCAATAATCCGGCGCACCCGGATGGCACGGTAATTTACATCGAGCGGTTCCTAAACTACGGCATCACGCCGGAGGAATTGCGGGCCGGCAAGCCGATCATTGGTATCGCGCAGGTTGGCAGCGACATTACCCCGTGCAATCGCGGACACCTCGAGACGGCCGAGCGCGTCAAGGCCGGTATCCGCGACGCGGGCGGCATCCCGTTCGTGTTCCCGGTGCACCCTATCCAGGAGAGTTGCCGCCGCCCGGCCGCTGCGCTGGACCGCAACCTCGCCTACCTTGGCCTGGTCGAGGTGTTGCACGGCTATCCGTTCGACGGCGTGGTGCTGACGACCGGTTGTGACAAGACCACCCCGGCCTGCCTCATGGCGGCGGCGACGATGAACCTTCCGGCGATCGTCCAGTCCGGCGGACCGATGCTCAACGGCTGGCACAACGGCGAATTGGCCGGCTCTGGCACGATGGTCTGGGAGGGGCGCAAGCAGTTGGCCGAGGGCAAAATCACCGTCGAGCAAATGCTCGAGCAGGTGGCCGCCTCGTCGCCCAGCGTCGGCCATTGCAATACGATGGGGACTGCGCTCTCGATGAATTCGCTGGCCGAGGCGCTGGGCATGTCGCTGCCCGGTTGTGCGGCGATCCCGGCGGCGTACCGCGAACGCGGCCAGATGGCGTACCGCACCGGGCGGCGCATCGTGGAGATGGTTTGCGACGACTTGACACCGAGCAAGGTCATGACGCGCGAGGCGTTCGAGAACGCCATCGTCGTTAACACCGCCATCGGCGGCTCCACGAACTGCCCCGTGCACCTGACCGCGATCGCGCGGCACCTGGGCGTTGAATTGAGCCTGCAGGATTGGCAGGCCATTGGCTACGACGTACCGCTGCTTGTCAACTGCCAGCCGGCCGGCAAATACCTCGGCGAGTCGTTCCACCGCGCGGGCGGCATCCCGGGGGTGATTCGGGAACTGCTCAGAGCGGGGCGTCTCCACGGGGAGGCGATGACAGTGAGTGGCAAAACCGTGGCGGAAAACCAGGCGAAGGTGCCGGCGCCGGATCGCGAGGTGATTCGCGCCTACGACAAACCGCTGAAGGAACGGGCCGGGTTCTTGGTGTTGAGCGGCAACCTGTTCGACGCGGCTCTGATCAAGACCTGTGTCATTCGAGACGAGTTCCGCGAACGGTATCTGTCCGAGCCTGGGGGCGAGAAAGTATTCACGTCGCGGGTCATCGTGTTCGAGGGGCCGGAGGATTACCGCGAGCGCATCAACGACCCGGCGTTGAATATCGACGAGTCGTGCATGCTGGCGATTCGGGGGTGCGGCCCGATTGGGTATCCCGGCTCCGGCGAGGTGGTGAACATGCAGCCGCCGGACGCGCTGCTAAAGGCCGGCATCGACACGCTGCCGACGATGGGCGACGGACGGCAAAGCGGCACTGCGGCCAGCCCGAGCATCCTGAACATCGCGCCCGAGTCGTTGGCCGGTGGCAATCTGGCATTGCTCGAGACCGGTGACGAGGTGCGGGTTGACCTCAATGTGTGTCGGGTGGACCTGCTGGTGACTGACGAAGTCTTGGCCAAGCGGCGGGAAAACTACTCGCCGACGGAACTGCATCACCAGACACCGTGGCAGGAGATGTACCGGGGTTGTGTCGGCCAACTTGACACCGGGGCGTGCATCGAGTTCGCGACCAAGTACCGAGATGTGCGCGGGGATATTCCGCGCCATTACCACTGAAATTTACGATCGGGATTGAGTTGGAGGCCGCGCGGCGTTAGCTTGCGCGTCCATGAGCGAGGGAGACGCTGACACAACACAACGACCCGACGGCCGCGCGGTGGATCAACTCCGTACGGTTCAATTCAAGAACAACATTGCCCCGCATGCCACCGGCTCGACGCTAATAGAGTGGGGCGACACCCGCGTCATCTGCAGCGCCACTGTAGAGGAATCGGTGCCGCGCTGGATGAAAATGCAGAACGTCGAGGGCGGTTGGCTCACGTCCGAATACTCGATGCTGCCGTACTCGACGCTGGATCGCAAAAGCCGCGACATCAGCCGGGGCAAGATCGACGGTCGTTCACAGGAGATCCAGCGGTTGATCGGTCGCTCAATGCGGGCCGCGGTCGACATGATTAAGCTTGGTTCACGCACGATCTGGATCGACTGCGACGTTTTGCAGGCCGACGGCGGCACGCGAACGGCGTCGATCACCGGCGGCTATGTGGCGTTGTCGCTCGCCTTGGCCAAGCTGCAATCGGAGGGACTGCTGGAATCGGATCCGGTTGTTTCGCCGGTGGCGGCCGTGAGCGTCGGCGTGGTGGGCGGCGTGCCGGTGCTGGATTTGCCGTACGTCGAGGACGTCGCCGCTGAGGTAGACATGAACCTTGTGATGAACGGGCAGGGCGAATTCATTGAATTGCAGGGCACCGGCGAAAAGAACACCTTCAGCGACACTGAGTTGGCCACCATGCTGGCGCACGGGCGGAAAGGGATCGGTGAACTGCTCGATCTGCAACGGTCGGCCATCGCCGATGGGTAAGCCGGGGGTCCTCATGTTTTTCAGGGAGAAACCAACCCGGCTGCACCTTGTCCGCCACGGCGAGGTCGATGAGGCATACCATGAGGTGTTCGGCGGGCAGATCGACATGGAATTGTCGCCGAACGGCCACGAGCAGGCCAAGCGCTTGGCCAAGTTCCTCGGCGACCGCCATTTTGACCATATTTATCGGAGTCCGATGGTGCGTGTGCGGCAGACGGCCAAGCCGCTGCTCGACGAGCTTGGCCGCGAGGCCGAGGTGATTGACGACTTGCGCGAGGTCGATTTCGGCGTCTGGACCGGCTACAAGTGGCATGAGATACAGGAAAAGTTCGGCGTGGACGCCGAGGACTGGTTGGTGCACTTGGAGAACGATGACGTCGCCGAGGCGGAGTCGATGGACGGCTATCGGTCGCGGATTCAGGGCAGCCTCGAGAGCGTTATGGCGGAGGGGGCGGGGCAGGACGTACTCGTGCTATGCCACGGCGGCGTGATCCGTATGCTCCTGTCCCTATTGCTCGACGAGCCGTTCTCCAAAATGGACCGCTACGAGGTCGATTTCGCCAGCCTGACTGTCATCGAGCACCGGCCCAACCGCGTGGAAATCAAGCTGCACAACTTCGCCCCCTGGCTGTGGCTTGGTGACAAAGGCGAGGTTTAGCCAAAAATCGCTTGGCCAAGCGTGAGCGGCACGCCCAAGCAGCTGGGGCGCAGGGGGTTGGTGGAGTCGCATCCAGCCGCTCGTTTTTCTGGCTGTTTTTTCGAACGCTTGGCCGGCTAGGGGGTCGAAACACATAACCGTTTGTTATGTATGAATTGAACCATGCATGGGGATGGCTTTTATCAAGCCAGGGTGGTTTCGCCGCTTGTACCGCAACGGTTTCTTCCAATAATCCAACAACCTTAATGAAAAAGAAAACCGAAGTCGTTTCCGGCCTCGTCAGCGAGGAGCATCCCTTTCATCAGGCGCAAACCCAGCCGGGCAAGGCGAAACAGCACCGATATGAGCGGCGGAAAGTCCGGAACATCCTGAAGGTGGCCGATTGGGGGGAGGAAACAGAATACGAGGAGGCAAGCTGACCGAGCCAGTTTCGGCCGCCGCGGCTTTAACCGGAGACCAGTTCGTCAATGTTTCGGTAGGTGGTGTCGAGCTGCTCGACGAGCGAATCGGTGATCTCGATGCGGGCCTCGCGCAGGGCGAGAATAGCTGAGCCGAGCACGGTCGGCAAGCGGGGTTGGCTGAGCATCAGCTTGAACTTTGCGCGAACAGTTTTCTCGAAGGCGCCCATCACTGCCCGGTTGAAATGGAGGACGCCGCCGGAAAAGAAAATCGGCAGCGGGGAGGTTTCGAGGCCTGACTTTTCCACGGCCTGAATGGTGAGGTCGCCGACCGCTTCGCCGGCTTCACGGCAGATTTGCTGGTACACCGGGTCGGTGGTTCCGATTTTCTGATCCAGCCTGGCGGCGAGGATGGCAAATTTGTCGCGCGTGAACTCGGGGTGATAAATCACCGGGACAAGCCCCTGGATATTCTTGACTTCGTGCCAGTCGCAAAGGGCCTCCGTGATGGCGGTCTTGGGGCCGGTTTCCTCAAACTCGGCGATGGCGGCCCGGATGCATTTCACCGCGATCCAGTAGGCGCTGCCTACGGCGTCATGTAGCGGCCCCCAACCTCCGAGTTGCGTGATCTCCCCGGCCTCGTTGCTGGCGATGATGCTGGTGCCGGTCCCGCAAATGACCAGCACGCCGGGGCGGCCAAGCGTGGCACCCTGGAGCGCGGCGACGGAGTCCCCCACGAGCCGGGTTCGTTTCCAGGGATAGATTTTCCCGCACAACTTCTCTTTTTGGTTGGTCGTGGCCTCGTTGAAGATGCCGGCTGCGGAGACGGCGTAATGGGTGAATTCGTTTGAAAAAGGGAGCTGAAGCTCAAGGTCCCGGAGAATTTCACCCACGCGCCGCCGGACTTCCTTTTGGTAGGAGCCGGTGAAGTTCATTGAGGCGGAGTGGACGAGCGCGAGTACACGTCCGTCGTGGGTAGCCGCCACGCCGTGGCTGTAGGTGGCACCACCATCGATCCCGATGACCAACTGCAGAGGAGTCTCCATGCGTCAGGCTTGGCCACGCGCGTGGACAAGCGCGCCCGGGGCGCAGAGGGGGGCCGTTGGGCACCGGTGGGC
>CAYWMH010000063.1:0-479 GCA_964459315.1 uncultured Verrucomicrobiota bacterium | reverse complement strand
CCCTCCGTCTTTGGCGCCTCCTGTTGTTTGGCTTGCCCCCGCCGGCCCCCCCCCGCGACCGGGGCGAAGAGTGGCCACTTTGGTCACCGTTGGCAATCCGGACATGCCCGCCTGGGTCGGGATGGCTTGGCCGCTTGGCGGTGGGGGGCAAAGAAAAATGAAATAAAACTTGGATGCCCGGGGCGCTTCGGGTAGCCCTTTGCGCCCTTTTTGAGGCGGAAAGGTTGCGCCTGCGGGTTTTTTTGTCTGCTTTTACTTTACCACTGTTCGGGATAGGCTCTGCCGCGCTTTGGGGTTGAAGCCTGCTTGATTCAAGACTGTGTCTGCACGAGACGACTATTTACTGGAAACACTGACCGAGATGGGGGTGGTGACGGACGAGGAACGTGCACTCGCCGAGGATGAAGCCATGTCGAGCGGGGAGGGGATCGTGGACACGCTCGTCACTAAGGGCGTGGTAATGGCGATCCAGGTGTCAC
>CAYWMH010000062.1:0-11075 GCA_964459315.1 uncultured Verrucomicrobiota bacterium | reverse complement strand
CCGGGTGGCGCGCGGCGGAGGGGTGGCAGTCGCGGGAGTGGGTGTTCCGGTACAACGGCCAGCCGGACGCGGTTGGCCAAGCGATCGAGACGACCGAGTCGTTCGGTGATTTTGGGTTTATTTTCGACGTTCGCGTGTCGGGGGAGACCAAGTCGTGCGCGGTTCAACTCCGTGGCTCGGCGGCGGCCGTCACGATCGCGCCTTCGTTGTACAAAGACGTTTTGGTTTTGAAGGGACGCAACTGGAACCGTTTCGAGGGCGTTCTGCGCGGCGACCGGCTCAGTTTAAGCCTCAACGGCAAGCCGGTTTACACCGACAAAAAACTGAACGATGTGCCGGCCAAGGGACCGTTGAAGATCGTGCCGACCGGCCCGATCGACTTTGCGAACGTGTACATCCGCGACTTGGTCAATCGCTGACCGTTCCCCGTACGATTGCCCGTTGGCCGGTGTGTCAGTCGTTCTCCCTGAACTCCATCCAGTGCTCGGCGTTGTCGCCGTAGTAGAGTTTCAACTTGTCGCCGTCGACTTCGAAGCCCTTGGATGTTTTGAGTGACTCGAAAAACTCGAAGTCGAGTGAACCCGGCATGCACAGCATCAACGTGGAGCCGAAGCCTTTCCCGAATTTCAGCCAGTTGCCTTTCTCCAGCTTGAATGAGCCGAAGTAGCGGTTGCAGTCATTCCAGCCGGTAACCTTGCCTTTGCGGTCCAAGTTCAGGGTGTGCTTGCGCCCCGTCTTCGGTCGGATAATCTCGTCCGCTTGATGGAAGGCGATCAGTTTCCACTCCCGGTCAAGCAGTCCATCCTGAAACGGTTCCGAGTTTGTAACCACCCTGTAAAAGTGGGTTTCCCCCAGTTGGCCACGGAGATCATTGAATTTGGCTGGTTTTCCGTTACCCGGATATTGGCCCACGGTTACCCATTTTTGCAGATCCCGGCTTGCCTGTACCAAGTGGTAGTCTCCATCGGAAGATGAGAAACCAAATGTAAGGGGCGCGGTCTCGAAGGAATCAATTTTCGACGCCTCCTGACCCAAGGCTGGGGCGGCGCGGGCGAGGGCCAGCAGGCAGGCTGTCCAGCGAATTATTGCTGTAAACTGGGATTTCATCACCACGGGCATAAGGTTCAACTTCCACAGGTATTATTTCAAGCTGGTTTTGGAGAGGCCGACTGTTTGGCCAGTCTGCCGCGATTCCGCGAGAGTTCACTCGTGGCTTGCGCTTCGACAGGGGCTTCCCGACAATCCGCCGGTGGCGCGCCGCTTGAAGGCGCGAAAACCGGAACGCCGCAGACATGGGAAAGACAATACTGGTTGTTGATGGTTCGCCGACCTTGAGGAAGATGGTTGAGGTGACGCTGACTGCGGCCGGCCACGAGGTGCACGAGGCGGAGGACGGGTCGCAGGGACTGGAACTCGCAGAGACTGAACCGGTGGACATCATTTTCTGCGGCTGCCAACTGGCTGACATGGATGGCCCGGACTTTACTCGAAAAGTTCGGGCCCTGACGGGACACAAGGAAACGCCGTTGATCGCCATTTCGGACAGCCAGGACGACGAAAGGAAAGAGGCCGCAAAATCGGCGGGGGGAACCGGATGGATGGTGCAGCCGGTGATGCCAGAGAAATTGATCGCCGCGGCGGAGGGGTTCGCGGCGCGCATGGACCTGCTCGAGGCCAAGGCCAAGAAGAAAGCCGACTTGAAGAAAAAAAAGAACGAGGCCGCCGCCGGTTAACGCAAAACCCGGGTTGGCCCGGATTAGGGCAGGAACAGGAATTCGTTGGCATTGAACAGCGCCCGGCAGAACGCATCGAGCGACTGTTCGGCCACGAGCCGGCCGGCGTCGGACAGTTCATCGCGGGTCGGCTTGCGGCCAAGAGCCAACTCCCAGGCGCGCGTCACCTGCGCGGCCGGGTCGGTACCCGCCTCGCGCCGGAGCCGCTTGGCCAACTGCCCGGCCTGTTGCAGCACGAACCGGCTGTTGAGCAGGCTCAACGACTGCAGCGGGGTGGTCGAGCGGCTGCGGCTCGGCACGGTCTGGTTGAAGTCGGGGCAGTCGAACACGCCGAAGGTCGCCTCCCTCTCCTGCCGCACCTTCGCCATGTACAGCATCCGGCGCCAGTCGCCTGGGCCGTACGCGGTCTTGGGATGATAATGGCGGACGTTTTCCTCCTCGACCTCGAACCCGCTGAAGCCCGGGCCACCCATTCGTGAGTCGAGCGTGCCGGCAGCCCGCAGGATGTTGTCGCGAATGGCCTCCGCCTCGAGCCGGCGCGGCGGGAAGCGCCACAGCCACCGGCTGCCGCCATCGACGGCGAGCGCCTCCCTGCGCGGCTGGCTCGATTGCCGCCAGGTGCGGGAGGTGAGGATCAGCCGGTGAATCCGCTTGAGCGACCAACCGGACGAAACCAGCTCCGCAGCCAGCCAGTCTAGCAACTCCGGGTGGGTGGGGCGGACGCCGTTGGCCCCAAGGTCGTTCAGGGTCGCGGCGAGGCCGGTGCCGAAGTGGTGCTTCCACAGCCGGTTGACGATTACCCGTGCCGTGAGCGGGTTGTCCGGCGCGGTGATCCATTGCGCCAGCGCCAAGCGACGCTTCTGTTCAGGCGCATCGGCGGCCAACCCAAGCACGCCGCCCAGCGCATGGATGCCGTCCGGCCCGACGGTGTCCCGCTTGGCCAACGGGTCGCCGCGGTGCAGCACGTGGGTGGCCTCCGGCTGGCGAAATGTGCCGGCGTAAACCGTGCGCCGCAACGTGGCCTGGATTTCAGTCAGGCGCTGCTCGGCCTTGGCCAAGCGGTTGGCCAAGCGCGCGGTCCGGGCCGCCTCTCCGCCCGTCAAGTGGGCCAACAGGTGGTCGATTTTGGTTCGCGCTTCGCTGCCTGTTTTCGGCCGGTCGGCGGAGCGGGCGACGGTTCGCCATTGGCCAGGTTCCGTTGCGACGTCGAACGTGTAGTCGACGGCCAGTCGGTCGCTGTAGCGCCCCTCCCGGTCGCGCGCCCATTGGATGCGGTCGATAACCGTCGGCTTGGCCAGTTCGATCTGCACCCACGCTTCGGTGTCGCTGTTGGCGATCCAACTCCGCGAGTTGCCGTACCGGCCGTCGTGGATGTGCCCGAGTTGGTGGATTGGGTTGCCGCCGTCGAGGTAGATGCCGGAGGCGGTGGCCTTGGCCCCGGCGCTGGCTAGCGCGATATTCTCGCCGCTGTCCGTCGGGAAAATCTCCAGCTCATCGACGCACGGCTCGGACTGGTTGGTGCGGGCGATGTTGAAGCGGACGAACCGCGCCCTCACCGGCTCGAACGTTTCCTGGTTCCCCAGCGCGTTCACCGGCGGCTTGAAGCGGGGCACGAGCGCCTCAAGCCGCGCCAGTTCCTTTTTTGCCTCGCCAATCCGATTCACCAATGCCGCTTGTTCTTTTACCAGAGCCGGGTCGGTTTGTTGTTCAACGACTCGCTCCTCGTGGGTCACCCCGGCGAAGACGGCCTGCAGCGCGTAGTAGTCGCGCGCGCTCACTGGATCGAACTTGTGGTCATGGCAGCGGGCGCAACCAAGGGTCAGCCCGAGGAACGCCGTGCCGGTGGTGCTGATCATCCCGTCGAGTTCGTTCTGCCGCTGCATCAGGGTGAGGTTGATGTCCTGGCTTTTGACGAGGTCGTACGGCCCCGCGACGAGAAAGCCGGTGCCGACGCCGTCGCCGAGTGCGTCCCCGGCCAGTTGCGCCCGAACGAACCGGTCGTACGGCAGGTCGCGGTTGAATGCGTCGACCACCCAGTCGCGGAACGGCCAGGCGTTGGGCCGCTCCCGGTTGGTCTCGAAGCCGTGCGTCTCGCCGTACCGGATGACGTCGAGCCAATGCTGCGCCCACCGCTCGCCGAGCCGGGGATCGTCCAGTACACGGTCTACTCGTCGTTCCCAGGCGTCCGGCCGGGAGTCGTTAACGAACGTCGCCACCTCCGCGGGTGACGGGTGGATCCCGAGCAGGATGAGGTGGAGCCGGCGGATGAGCACTGGCCGCTTGGCCAAGCGGGATGGGTCGAGGCCGGCCTCGGCGAGCTTGGCCAGCACAAAGGCATCGATCGCATTCGCCGGTTGCTGCGCCTGTCCAAGCGCCGGGAGCGACGGCCGTCGCACCGGCTCCAGCGACCAATGCCCGGCTTGAATCGCGAGTGGAATCAACAGCACCGATGCCAGCCAAATTCTCATGGTTTCATCTATGCCAAAACGCCTTGGATGACTTCGCCCTCCACGTCGGTCAGGCGGCGTTCGAGGCCGTCGTGGTAAAAGGTCAGTCGCTCATGCTCCAGCCCGAGCAGGTGCAGGATCGTCGCGTGAAAATCATGCACTGTCACAACATCCTCCACGGCCTTGTAGCTGAATTCATCCGTCGCGCCGTGGGTGTGGCCGCGTTTTACCCCGGCCCCGGCAAGCCACGCGGTGAAGCCGTCGGGATTGTGGTCGCGCCCGCTCGCCCCGGCCTGGAAGGTTGGCATCCGGCCAAACTCGGTGCACCAGACCACGAGCGTTTGCTCGAGCAGCCCGCGTTGTTTCATGTCGGCCAGCAGGGCGGCCACCGGCTGGTCGAGCACCGGGCCGTGCTTGGCGTACTGCTCGGCAAGCACCTTGTGGCCGTCCCAGTTGCTCACTCCCTCGCCGCCGGTCTGGTAGGCGCCGTTGAAAAGTTGCACGAACCGCACGCCCTGCTCGACGAGCCGACGCGCGAGGATGCAGTTCCGGGCGAAGGCGGCCTTGAGCGGGTTGCGCGAATCGTCCGCGCCGTACGACCGCAGCACGTGCGCCGGCTCGGCGGAAAAGTCACTCACCTCCGGCACGCTCAACTGCATGCGCGCCGCCAGCTCGTGGCTTGCGATACGGGCCGCGAGTTCCGACTCGCCGGCGTAATGCCGGAGATGCCGCTCGTTCATCCGCCGTAGAAATGCGCGCGTCGCCGCATCGGTGCCGACGGAGATGGAGTCCGGCCGCGCGAGGTTTTGGATCGGCTTGGCCGCGTTGAACGCCGTCCCCTGGAATGCCGCCGGCAGAAAACCGGCGCCCCAGCAGTTGACGCTCGACTGCGGCGTGCCGCGCGGGTCGGGGATTGCGACGTAGGCCGGCAAGTTGTCATTCTCGCTCCCGAGCGCGTAACTTGTCCACGCCCCCATACTGGGAAATCCCTCTAAAGTGTAGCCGGTGCACATGTAGTTTTCGCCTGGGCCGTGCGTGTTCGTCCGGCCGGTGAGCGAGTGTATGAAACACAGCTCGTCCGCCATCTCCCCGATGTGCGGCACGAGGTCGGAGATGAACTTGCCGCTTTGCCCGTAAGGCTGGAACGACCACGGGCTGCGATTCAGGCTGCCTTGTTTGCCTTGGAAGGTGACGAGGCCGTCGGCACCCGGCAGAGCCTGGCCGTGGCGGCGGATGAGTTCCGGCTTGTGGTCGAAGGTGTCAATCTGGCTGCATGCGCCTGAGCAGAAAATCACCAGCACCTGCTGAGCCTTGGGCCGATGATGCGACCGCCGCGCCGCATACGGCTTAGCCGGGGCGATGTCCGGCCGGAACGGCGGCTTGGCCGCCCGGGCGCCGAGCAGTTGGCCAAGCGCGATCCCGCCAAGTCCCATGCCGGAATTCACCAAAAACTGGCGCCGGCCAAGCAACGGCCGCGTCGGGTTGGAGGCGTCTTGATCCAATGTTTCTGGCGGCAATCTACACGATTCACGCCGATTGGCCAGCTTGGCCAAGCGCGTTTGCGCTCCGGGGAGATTTCTGACATCGTTCCGCCAACAATATGCGATTCACTCTTTCAACGTTGGTCGGCGGCCGGCTGGCTTCGTGCCTTATTTTGATTGGCATCAGCCTCGCCGGTGGGATTGCGACGGCGCAGGAAACCTTGCAGCTCCTGCCGAAGTGGATCCGCTTCCAGGGCGAGTTGGTCAGTCTCAAGGCGTACGAAAACCCGATACAGGAGGTGCAGCTCAAGGCGGTGTTCACCTCGCCCGCCGGCGAGGAACACGAGGTCGACGGTTTCTGGGATGGCGGCAACGATTGGAAGGTGCGCTTCCTGCCTGACCTCGCTGGCAAATGGACGTTTCACATCACCTGTTCCGACGAGGAAAACCGCGGACTGCACAATCTCTCCGGTGCGTTCCGCTGCACGGCGCCGCTCGGCCGCAACGCCCTGACCCGGGGCGGCCCGGTTCGCGTTTCGCGCGACCGCACGCACTTTGTCCACGAGGACGACAAGCCGTTTTTCTGGATGGCCGACACCGCGTGGAACGGCCCGCTCAAGTCGAACGCATTCGATTGGAAACATTACTTGAATGAACGCAGGCGGCAGGGCTTTACCGCGGTGCAATGGGTGGCCACAAGTTGGCGCGGCGCGCCGGACGGCGATGCCGATGGCAACCGGGCGTTCGACGGCAAAGAAAAAATTCGTATCAACCCGGCGTTCTTCCAGCGTCTCGACCGCCGCGTTGAGGCGATCAACGATGCCGGGTTGATCAGTGTGCCGGTGCTGTTGTGGGCGATTCGCGGCGACGAAAACCCGGTGAATTTTTTGCCCGACGATCAGGCCGTCCTGCTGGCGCGCTACATGGTCGCGCGGGGGGGTGCGTCTTATGGCGCCTGGTTTCTCGGCGGTGATGGTGACTACTCCGGCACAAACGCCGCCCGTTGGCGCGCGCTTGGCCAGGCGGTGTTCGGCGGCAAGCGGCAGTTTCCCGTTTTCATGCATCCCAAGGGCAAGAGCTGGGTGTTCGAGGAGTTCCGCGACGAAAAATGGATCACCGCGCTGGGCTATCAAAGCGGCCACGATATCGACGACGCCACCAACAACTGGATCCACCACGGCCTGGCATCGCGCGACTGGGCAAAGCTCCCGCACCGGCCGGTCGTGAACATTGAGCCGGCTTACGAGGGAATTCCCAGCTACAGCAAAAAGCAGCCAATCACCGCGCATGAGGTCCGCCGCGCGCTGTACTGGAGCCTGCTCAACGCACCGACCGCCGGCGTGAGTTACGGCGCGGCTGGTGTCTGGGACTGGGGTGACGGCGAAGCTCCGACCCCGGGCCATCCCCATGCCGGCACACCGCCCGATTGGCGCGATGCGCTGCATTTTGAGGCCGGCGAACAGGTTGCGCACCTGTCGGCCCTGTTTCAGTCGATCGCGTTTCAGAGCCTTCGCCCCGACAGCGGTGTGTTGGCTGAGCAACCCGGTGACGATGCCCTCTCCGAGTACGCTGCCGCTGCCAGTTCCGGTGACGGGCGGTTGGTGCTCGTGTACACGCCGGTCGAAAAGCGTCTCAAGATCAATGTCGCCCGGCTGCCCACGCCGCTGATCGCGGCGTGGGTTAATCCCCGAACCGGCGAACGCTCCAGCGTGTTGGCGGTGTTGCGCGGCGCGGCGCTAGAGTGCCCGGCTCCCGGCCCCGGTGATTGGTTGCTGCTGCTCCGCTCCAAGCCGCCTGAGCCCGAGCTTACCGAGAACTGATTCATGCATCCGCTCGCCGAGAGAGTGGGCGACATCATCCGGGTGCAATGCTCCTTCCCGGGCAGCGGCGGCATCGTCGTGGCCGTCTCCGGCGGCATCGACTCGATGGCACTGCTGCACCTGCTCGCCACCCCCGGGCTGGGCCTGCGAGACCGACTCGTCGCCGCCCATTTCAACCACCAACTTCGCGGCGCGGAGAGCGAAGCCGACGCGACGCTGGTCGCCCAGGCGACCAAGCAGCTTGGCCTACCTTTCGAGTCCGGGAGCGGCGACACTCGGCAACTCGCCGCCGAGAGCGGCGATGGCATCGAGGCGGCCGCCCGCCAACTGCGCCACGTTTTTTTCGCCCGCTTCGCCAAGCGACTGGACGCCGTAGTCGCGCTGGCCCATCATGCCGACGATCAGGTCGAGACGTTCTTCCTGCGGCTGCTTCGCGGGGCGGGCGACCGGGGACTGTCCGGCATGCAGCCTGTTTCGCCGTCACCCGCCGACCCCGGCGTGACGCTGGTTCGGCCGTTACTCGGCATTCGTCGCGCCGAGATTGCCGGATACGCGACGGGGGAGGGGATCGCGTATCGAGACGACGCGACGAATAGCGACACCCGCTTTCTCCGCAACCGCATTCGCCACGAGTTGTTGCCGCGACTGGCCGATGAGTATGGCGCGTCGGTGAGCCGCCAGGTGTTGAAGTCGATGCAGCTTGCTGGCGACGCGGCCGACTGCATCGATCAACTCTCCGCCGACTGGGCGGGCGAGCCGCCGTTCGAGCAGTTGCCGGTGGCCGTTCAGCGACAGGTCGTGCAGCGGCAACTGTTCGCGCTGGGCGACGAGCCGTCGTTCGACCTAGTGGAGGCGTTGCGGCTCGAGGCCGGCCACGTCATCGAGGTCGCCCCAGGCAGGCGGTTGCAACGTAACACCGATGGCCAACTGGAGGCCGTCGCCTCCGAGCCGGAATTCCTGCTGACCAAGCGCGAGGTCAGTCTAGCTGGCCAAGCCGGCGAAACCGAGTTTGGTGGTTTGACGATCCGCTGGGAGAGGCTGGCGGGCGGCTTGGCCAAGTGGCGCGACCTTGGCCAAGCGGACAGTCGTGAAGTCTTTGATGAGGAGGCACTTGGCCAAGCGGTTACCTTGCGCCATTGGCGGCCCGGCGACCGGTATCGGCCGATCGGCCAAGCCGGATCGGCCAAGCTGCAGGATCTGTTCGTGAACCAAAAAATCCCCAAGGCCGAGCGCCGCCGCCTCGTCGTCGCCGAGTCCGTCGATGGCCGGCTTTTCTGGGTCCAAAAACTTCGCATCGCCGACGGAGCCAAGGTAACCCAGTCAACCCGCAAACTGATACTGTTCAGTTGGTGAGGATGGCGGCGTCCCAATCTTTCCAGACCGGCTCGTAGCCGAGGCGGGTAACGGTCGCGGCGACGGCGCTGGGTTCGCGTTCGTCGGCGATGTCGAATTGGCCGGTGGCAGCCCATTCGCTGGCATCTTCGGCCAACTCCTGGATTCGTCCGCGCTTGGTGTAGTGGAGGTTGTCCTGGCCGGCGCCGGTGTAGCCGCCCGGCTCGGTGTGGCTCCCGGCGCTCATCATCGTGACACCAAGCGGGATCAGCCGGTCGCGCAGGCCGGCTGGTTCGCGGGTGGAGAGCACGATACCGGCGTCCGGCAAAAACAGGCGCAGCGCACAAATGGCCTGGACGAGGGCGCGGTCGTCGAAATCGGTGAGCGGCTTGAACTCCCCGGCGCAGGGGCGGAGGCGCGGCAGCGAAAGGGTGAGTTGCGATTTCCAGCAGTGCCGGAGCAGGTATTGTGCGTGGGCGGCGAGGCAGAGGGTCTCGCGCCGCCAGTCGCCCAGCCCGAACAATGCCCCGATGCCGAGCCGCCGGAACCCGGCCGCGTGGGCACGCTCCGGCGTCTCAATCCGCCAGTCGAAGTTACGCTTGGGGCCGGAGGTGTGCATGTCAGCGTAAATGTCGCGGTCGTAGGTTTCCTGATAAACAACCAGTCCCTCCGATCCGGCCTCGACGAGCGGCTTGTATTCCTCTCGCTCCATCGGGCCGATCTCAAGCGAGATCGACGGCACGGTATCGCGCAGCGCCGCGACGCAGTCGGCAAGGTAGCCGCTGGAGACGAACTTGGGATGCTCGCCGGCGACGAGCAGGATGTTGCGGAAGCCGTGCTCGGCGAGTGCCTTCGCCTCGCGCACGACTTCATCGACTGAGAGCGTGACGCGCAGGATCGGGTTGTCGCGGGAGAAGCCGCAATATTGGCAGTTGTTAACGCACTCGTTGGAGAGATAAAGCGGCGCGAAAAGGCGGATAACCTTGCCGAACCGTTGTTGTGTGAGTTGATGGGCGCGTCTGGCCAGCGGCTCAAGCGGGGCCGCGGGGGAGAGCAGGGCGGCGAGGTCGGCCAGCCCGGGGTCGCGCTTCGCCAAGGCGGCCGACGCCTTGGCGGCGGAGGCGTCGCGGGCGCGGCACTCCAGCGCGTCGATGGGCAGTTGGTTGAAATGGCCGACAAAGCTCACGGAGCCAAGTTAACGGACGGCTTGCGCTTGGCCAAGCATGGTTGTCATTTGGTGGCCGGGTGAATAGGATTCGCCGCGTTTCGCGGAACGTGGAGGCCAGATGTTTGGGTTGAGAAAAAAAAAGCCGAAGGATGGGGAGGAGGAGCATCGCTATTACCTGCTCCCCGGAATGGGGCGTTCCAATCGGCGGTTTCGTAGCAAGCTTCAACTGTGGAGCATTATCGCCGGGATTATCGGCTCCGCGCTGATTGGCACCGCGATCTGGCTGCTCAATCGTTGATTGGCAAATCCGTGTCTCTCACGCCCCGTTTTTCAGCGCGGCCAATTCCTCCCGCAACAGCCTCGCGATCGGGGCGACGGTTTCACGGCTGAAATCGAGTCGGGTGTTGCAACGCTCGAACAGTTCCGGCAACGGCCTTGAGCCGCCCAGCGCGAGCGCGCCCTTGTAGTCGGCGAGCGCCCGGGCGCGATCCTCTTTGCTGTTGGCCCAGACCTGTAGCGCGCCGAGTTGGGCGATGCCGTACTCGACGTAATAAAACGGGTGCAGAAAAATGTGCAGTTGCTTGTGCCAAAACTTGGCCTTGGCCTGCTCGTGGCCGGCCCAGTCGACATTGCCGCCGAATCGATCCATCAGGTCGCTCCATGCGGCGTCGCGTTCGGCGACCGAGTGGCCGGGGTTCAGGTAGAGCCAATGCTGGAAGGCGTCGACCGTGGCGATCCACGGGAACACGAACACGATGCCCTCTAGGTGGGTGATGCGCGCGCGGCGCACTTCCTCCGCATCGTAAAACTCGCCGAGGTATTCGCCGCTGAGCAACTCCATCGCCATCGAGGCGACCTCGCAAAACTCGATCGGCGCGTGGCGGTACGAGTGCAGCGGCTCCTCCTGGCAGGCCATGGTGTGAAAGGCGTGCCCGGCTTCGTGCAACAGCGCCTCGACATCGCGCTGCACGCCGATCGCGTTCATAAAAATGAACGGCAGCCGAGCCTCGGCCAATGAATCCTGATAGCCGCCGGGGGCCTTGCCCGTGCGGTTGGCGAGATCAAGCTGGTCGAGTTCCTGCATAATTCGAAAC
>CAYWMH010000061.1:0-11101 GCA_964459315.1 uncultured Verrucomicrobiota bacterium | reverse complement strand
CAGACACTTGGACTGAAAGATGGGCAGCTCCTTCCGCACAAACAGCACCTCCGCTCGCACGGTCTCGGTCGCCCATGTTTGCCAGCCCTGTGCAAGAAGGAGGAGCGTGGCAAAACTTATGGTGACGCGACGGCTCATTCGTCATTCCCGGAAAGGGTCACAAATAAATCAACAGAAAACCATGGCACCTTATTCAACGTTTTGTTGCTCCACGGAAAGAAGATTGGATTGGTTGCCGAGAATGTCCCGGCAGCGAAGGCGGATAAAAATCTGCGCTTGGCCAAGCGGTAGTTGAATCGGCAACGCCGCGCTGCGCGCATGCGGTTCGACCTGTTCAATCCGAAATAACGGCTTCCCCTCGCCGGATGAATTATCGTGACCAGTGATCGTGTAGGCGAATTGCGGCAGCGTCTTCGGATCGGTCTCCCACGTAAGTTCCAGTTTACCCCGCTTGACCAAACGCACCTTGGCGGACTTCAGATTGATTGACGCGTCGCCCGGCTTGGTTGCCGGGCGCTGGATGCGGGGCTGCGACGGGTTGGCCGCACTTGGTTTCGTGCCGCGGCCACCGGCCGTCATGAAATAAAAAGGGCCATCCTCATCGCGGGCCACGCCGCCGTTCCAGTTCGTTTTGAAATTGAACGAACGTTTCCCCGGCACGAGATCCCATCGGTTCACCGAGTAGCGGCCGCCACCGAACGCGTGCCATTGGCCATCGAGCTTGCGCTTCCAACCGCCCCGCAGGTTCGTCGTTCGCGGCTTGCTGCCGGTGTTGAGCCAATCCTCGATGAACGCATCCGTGCTGCCTTTGAAATAAGCCTCCTTTGCCGCGACATCCATCGTCACCAAATGCGTCCAGCGCCCCGTCTTTCCCGCGCGCACCCAGTAGCCATAAAACGTATGCTCCCCGACCGGCCAAGCGCGGGCAACCAGCGTGTACCAACTGTCCGTCTCCCAGCCTAATTTAAAATTCCACGACTTGAGTCCGGTTCCCTCACCGCCAAACTTTTGCGTCAAAGTCTCCGCTCCCCGGTGCACAGCGCGAATCGGCGCGGTGTGCGCCTTGTGATCCCAGATGGAGAAAATATAAATGTGCCCCCTCGGGTGCGCCTGGATGCCCGCGTAACCGGCCGCCCTGCCCCGCCAGCCAAGCGCCTCGTAATAAGTGTACAACGCCTCGCCCAACTTGGGTACGCGCACCTCGTTGATCACGATGTCGCCGTCGAAGTTGTCATCAAAGACAAAGTGCGATGATGGCGCGGAGTCCTGCGCGTTCGCAACGAACGCCGAGGCGGTGAAACATACTGAAAAAATGAAACGATAAACCATTAAAACAACGGAGCTATTTACAGACATCAAATGTGCCCTTCCGCACCGAGGCGAAACTGCAGATAGAGTGGCGACTCGGCAGTTTTGTGGAAACGATGTTCCCACTGAAATTCAAAGCCAAGGTAATCCACAAAGAAAGCGGGTGAGGCAGCCTCGTCGAACATTCGCATGACGGGAATGGAGGAGCTGATCTCAAATTCACCCATCATGTCGGTCAATCGTAACGCTCAATTTCCTGCATCAACGACTTCAATTCCGCAACGACTTTTGGGTGCTTGGCGGCGAGGTTGGTCGACTCGCCGAGGTCGGCATCGAGATCGTACAGTTCCTCGACCTTTGGACGCCTGTCGTCGACCGCGTAGCCGTAGAAATGGGCGTTGGCGCGGAGGTATTTCCACTTGCCCTTTCGCACGCCTGCCCGGTCGAAGTAAAAATACTCGCGACCGGTTTCGCGCCTGCCGAAAAGAAGATCGGTCTGGTCGATGCCGTCGATGTGGCGGTCCTTCGGCACCTCAAACCCACACAGGGTGGCAAAGGTGGGCAGGAAATCGATGCTGGCAAACAACGCGTTGTTCACGCGGCCGGCCGGCACTTGGCCGGGCCAACGCACGATGCACGGCAGGCGGTAGCCCGCCTCGTAGGGCGATCCCTTGCCGTTGCGCAGCGGCCCAGCCTCGCCCCAGAAGATGGCACCCACCGGATGGCCCTTCTTGCGCTTGGTGTACTTGTCCTGGTTCCAAGGGCCGTTGTCACTAGTGTAGATGACCAACGTGTTGTCCGCCAGCTTCAGTTCATCGAGTGCATCCAGCAGCCGGCCGGTTTCGTGGTCAAACTCCTCCACCACGTCGCCATACAGCCCTCCCTTCGATTTGCCGCGAAACTTCGGCGAGGCGTCGATGATCGTGTGCATCATCGTATGCGCCAGGTACAGCACGAACGGCTTCTCGGGGTCGCGCTTGTTCCTCAGATATTCAATCGACTTGTCCGTGTAAAGCTTGGTGAGCCTGCCCATGTCCTTGGTGCTGCCGGCGGCCTCGTTGTTTTCATGAAACCGAACCGTGCCGTTATCGTTCGCCCCGAGCGTACCGAAATAATAATCGAACCCCTGAGCATTCGGCATGCGGGGGAGGATCGGCTTGCGGTTGGACACGTCCCACTTGCCGATGCAGGCCGTCTGGTAACCCGCCTTGCGAATCAACTCCGCCCAGGTGGTCTCCTCGGCCGGCATCCCCCAGCCGCCACTGCGGATCGGCTGCCGCCCCGTGAGCAGTGCCGACCGCGACGGCCCGCAGACGGTCTGTGAGTAGAACGACGTAAACCTAGTGCCCTCCCGGGCCAGTTGGTCCAGTCGCGGCGTCTTGTTTACGGTGCTACCATAACAGGCCAAGTCCGCGTAACCTTGGTCATCGGTGAAGATGATCACGATGTTGGGACGTTCCGCCGCGATTATCGCCAGAGCGGAAACGAACAGCAGGGATAAGACTGTTAGGATGTTTATCATATCATTCAACCCAGCACACCGTGAACCAGCCGCCCATGCACGTTGGTGAGGCGGCGCTGGATGCCGTTATGGTAAAAAGTGAGGCGTTCGTGGTCGAGGCCGAAAAGGTGGAGAACGGTCGCGTGAAAGTCATGCCAACTCACGCGATCCTCCACCGCGCGGTAGCCGATCTCATCAGTCGCGCCGTAGGCGGTTCCGGCACGCACTCCCGCCCCGGCCATCCACACCGTGAACCCAGGATGATTGTGGTCCCGGCCGTCGCCCAACGTGTTGGCTGCACTTTGGGTAAAGGGCGTGCGCCCAAACTCAGTCGTGAAGGTGACGAGCGTGTCTTCCAGCATACCGCGTTGGTGAAGATCCTTCAGTAACGCGGCGACCGGCTGGTCGATGCGGGCGGCTTCACGGGTGTGGTTGGGGACCATTTTTTCGTGGCCTTCCCAACTCGTGCGCGGGTTGCCGCCAAGCGGTCCACCGGAATATAACTGCACAAAGCGCACTCCACGCTCGAGCAGTCGCCGGGCAAGAATGCAATTCTGTGCGAACCCTGCCGTCGCCTTTCCCTCGAACCCATAGAGGTCGGTGATTGATTTTGGTTCACTCGAGATATCCGCCGCGCCCGGCACGGAAAGCTGCATGCGCGCAGCCAGTTCGTAACTTCGCATCCGAGCAATCAACAAATCTTCCGCCCCACCCAAACGAGCAAACTGTTTCCCGTTGATCAAACCAAGCAGATCGACGGCGGCCGCCTCGGCGGCCCTGCTCGGTTGTTCCGGTGGAAACAGGTCGCGAACCGGTTGCTCCACACCATCAAACGCCACGCCCTGGTGTGTCGCCGGCAGAAAACCGCTGCTCCAGCTTGATGCCCCGCCACTCGGTGCGCCGCGCGGATCCGGCAGCACGACAAACGCCGGCAGCGACTCGGTGACCGTGCCCAGCCCGTAACTCAGCCAACTGCCCAGAGACGGAAATCCGTTCACCGGGAAACCACTGTTGTGCAAAAACAAGGCAGGCGTGTGGTTGCCGGTATCTGCGTACATCGAGCGTATGACCGTCAACTCATCGGCGACCTTGGCCAAGTGCGGAAACAACTCCGAGACCCAGAGCCCACTCTGTCCGTGCTGCCGAAATGACCAGTCGTTTTTCCGGATGCGACCGACCTTGCCAAAAAACGGATCGATGTTCTTGATGCCCGGCGCCTGCCCGTGGTGCTTGGCCAAGTCCGGCTTATAGTCGAACGAATCAATCTGACTCAGCCCACCAACGAGGCAAATGTTGATGCCGCGCTTGGCCCGAGGAATGTGATCCGGTTGCGCCCCGAGCAGGTTTGTCAACGCCGTCGCCCCAAGCCCGTGCACCGCCCAGTTAAAAAACCGCCGCCGACTGACGTTTCGGGAAAAAATCGAGGCAGCCCCTCGTATCGCTTGCAAACTCGCGGGCTCAATCTGCGTTGCTTGATTTTTTCTATCTCCCACCATGTTCATTCAATGACAACAAATTCCCCGCTGTTGAACAAAATCCTAGCCAAGGCCGGCATACCATGTTCCCGAACTAAGCCAACAGCCCTCTGCCGCTCCTCATTATCAGGAATACGACCAAGGCAGAGCATCCAGGCCTGCTCCACCTGTGCTGCAGGATCCTCGCCAACCTCGTCCTCCAAGCGCTTTGCCAAGCGTTTTGCCAGGCGCCATATGAACGGACTATTTCTCAGACTGAGCGCCTGCAACGGCGTCGTGGTGACCGTACGGGCTGGCGTCGTTGTCGATGGATCAGGACAGTCAAAGCCATCCAGCAACGAATCACGACCCCCACGTGGCGTGAATCGATAAATGGTACGTCGATCAAACTCCGATCCCTCCCGAACGATCGGGTGATAATAGCGTCCAGCGTTGAAATGGATCTCCTTCACATCCTCAAAACCCGGACCGCCCTGCTGAGGATTCAGTGCGCCGGAGACAAACAGTAACGAATCGCGCAAAACTTCCCCCTCCACTCGGCGGGGACTAAAACGCCAAAGGAGTCGATTGTCGCGATCCATCTGCAAAGCAGTTGCGTTTGCACGGGCCGATTGGCGATATGTAGCGGAAGTCACGATGAGCTGATGCAGCGCCTTTAGTTGATAACCATTGTCGCGAAACCAGCCAGCCAGCCAATCAATCAACTCCGGATGACTGGGCCGCGTTCCACTTGAACCGAAGTCGCTGGGTGTGCTCACCAAACCACGACCAAAATGCCAATGCCATATCCGGTTAACGATGACTCGGTTGAACAGCGGATTGTTCCGATGCGTGATCCAGTCGGCAATCGCCCTGCGCCGGTCGGCATCGGGCGTAGCCGAGGTGAGATTTAAATTCGCCGATAGCCCGCGAACTGCCGACACCGCGCCGGGCAGCACCTCATCGCCCAACGTGCCGGCGTTACCTCGCAGGTGCACCCGCATCACGGCCGGTTTGCCTGTCTTCACGGTAAATAGTTTTGGCGGATTGGCTCCCTTAACCTGCCGCTCGCCGTGATGAACTCCGTTGAACGCGGCGGCGAAAGATTAATATTCCTCCGTCGAAATCGGATCGACTTTGTGGTCGTGGCATCGCGCACATTGGATCGTAAGACCCAGAAACGACTGCCCCACAACACCCATCATCTCGCCCAACTCATCTGCACGCGCCTGCTGCTTGAGCACGGTGTTTGCCGGCAGAACAGTGTTGTGCATTCCCGCAACAAGAAAACCGACCGCTGCCGCACCTTCTTGGTCTGACTTCAGCACATCACCCACCAACTGCATGCGAACAAACTCGTCATACGGCATGTCGTTATTGAAGGCTTTAATCACCCAGTCACGATATGGCCAGGCATTCCGGCGAGGCTCATTGTACTCGAAACCATTGCTCTCTCCGTATCGCGCAACGTCCAGCCAATGCCGCGCCCAGCGTTCACCGTACGATGGCGAGGCAAGCAGTTCGTCCACCAGCTTGAGATAGGCATCGCTTGTCGGGTTCCGTTCGAAAGCCAGCACCACCTCAGGCCTCGGCGGCAGGCCGATCAGATCATAATGCAGCCGTCGTACCATCGCTTTGGGTGTAGCCGGTTCGCTTGGAGTCAGGCCGGCCGTGGCTAGGCGCTGCCGCACAAATCCATCGATCGGATGCTTCTCCTCGGTCGGCACCACCACCTTTCGGAGTGGCTCAAACGCCCACTTGGCGGGATTCGCCGCCGCCCATATACCCACTCCCTGCGCGAAGCAGGCCAGTGAAATTGGCAGCAGCAATAACGATCTCATGCAAAAGCGCATCCTCCAATCCCGGCCGCACTTGGCCAAGCGCTATTTTCGGGCAACCTCACCTGCCCACTCCTCATGAAGCGACCGCAACCGTGCCACGACCCTCGGCTTTTCCTTCGCGTGATCCTTCTCCTCTGGCTTGGGATCAGCAAGGTTGTGCAAGGTAACACGCGGATTGCGGGTGTTGCCGATCAGTTTCCAATCGCCCGACCGAACGGCCCACTTGGTGCCCCATGCAAAGTGAAGCGTTTTGTATTGCGACGTCGCACTGTGTTCCTCAATGATAGACCTCAGACTATAGCCATCGATTTTCGGCGAGCCGGCAGGTTGTTTTACACCGCACAAATCGAGCACGGTAGGAAACCAATCCATCGCCGTGATCACCTGAGCACGCACCTTTCCCTGCGGCAGCTTCGCAGGAAAACTAATGATTGCCGGCACTCGAATGCCGCCCTCAAGGAAGCTGCCCTTTTGCCCAATCCATCTGCCGGTGGCGCCGCCGCCGCTCGCACCGTAAAAATGATTTTTTGGATGGCCGCTCTTGTGGTTGTCCACGCGGATGCGATTGCCGGTCTCTTCCGAATGTCCATTGTCGCTCATGAAAATAACAATAGTGTTTTCACGCAGCCCATTTTGCTCCAACCGATCGATCACCTGCCCGATGTAAAAGTCGGTCGTTGTCATGATCGCCCCGTACGATCGGCGCGCGGAATCCTGCATATCCTTGTACAATGCCTCATGGCGTTTGAGCGCCTGCTCGGGGTAATGCGGGATGTTGAACGGCACGTAGAGAAAAAAAGGGCGAACCTTGTTTTTGTCGATGAATTTCAGCGCGCGCTGCACCATCAACTCGGGAAAATATTTACCCGGCACCTTCACCGGCATGGTGCCCTCGTACAGGTCGTGAAAACCGCTTCCGTGCAGAAAGAAGTGGTTGTAGTTGTCAATAAATCCGTCGCGGATACCGAAAAACTCATCGAAGCCCTGCTTCTTCGGCCCATAATCGCGATGTGCTCCGAGGTGCCATTTTCCAAAGAGCGCAGTGCGGTAACCGGCCGCTTTCAGTACCTCGGCCAATGTCACCTCCTCGAGTGCCATATTGATGCCCTTGGCAGAGTTAATGTCACCTTGAGTCCAATGCACCACCCCGCCCCGCTGCGGGTGCCGCCCGGTCAGCAATGCCGCCCGCGCCGGGCAACAAACCGTGTGCGCGTACGCCTGAGTGAACCTCACACCGGTCGCCGCCAGCTTGTCGATGTTCGGCGTGATAAGATCATTTGAGCCGTAGCAGTTAGCGTCGATCGTGCCCTGGTCATCCGTGAACAAGATCACGACATTGGGCTTGGCCGCTTGGCCAATCGGCACCAAGGCGAGCGCAATTAAAACCAGAAAGAAGCGTTTCATACGGCGAGCATTCAAAAGCAGCCGGATCAGGTCAATCATCAAACAAAATCTCTGTCCAGCCTGCGTGTAAGGGTTAGGACAGTTGCTTAAACGCGAGAAACAAGCCGCCCCGCAATTCACCCAATCCAAGCTCGATCAATCCACCGGGGTGCTGCCCCACCAATCTTTGTTTGGCTTGTAGCCGGGGGCCAGATAGCTGGCATGGCGTTTTTCGAGACCGGTCTTGCCACGGGTCTGGATCGACTCCCAGCGGGCCTCGCGCTTGGTCGCATCGAACGCCGGATCCTTCGTCGGGAACTTTGCGCCGGTGGCCTTGAGCCAGGCATCGAGATTGGTGCGAAGCGCCTTGGCCTTGCGGGGATGGCGCTTGGCCAAGTCGTGTCGCTCGGCCGGATCGTCCCGCAGGTGGTACAACTCATCCCGACCGTCCTCGTGGTAATGGATCAGTTTCCAGTCGTCCTGCGCAATAATGGAGGACGGCTCGCCACCCTGGTTGCCGTAGTGAGGGTAATGCCAATACAACGGCCGATCTGCGATCGAGCCGCCCTTGAGCAGCGGCACAATGCTGACGCCGTCCACCTTTTGTTGTTTTGGCACAGCGACGCCAGCCAAGTCGAGCAGCGTCGGGTACCAGTCGATGCCGTTGACCGGGACGGCGCTGGTCGAGCCGGCTTTCGCCACGCCCGGAGCCTTGATGTAAAACGGCTCGCGGATGCCGCCCTCCCATTGACGGCCCTTGCCACCGCGCAACGGCGTGTTGCTCGTCGAGTATGCATCGCCGGAGGAGACCCCGCCGTTGTCAGAGGTAAAGCAGACGATCGTATTGTCGGCCAGGCCAAGCTCATCGAGTTTCCGCAACACGATGCCAACGGCGTCGTCCATCGTCTCGACCATCCCGCCGTAGATCGGGCAGTCCTGCACCTGTCGCACATTGAGCCGCCGGTCAAAAATGAAACGCTCCTTGGCAAGCCCGGCAGCCTCGGCCTTGTCGCGGTATTTTTTCCACAACTTGGGCGTGGTCTGGATTGGGCCATGCACGGTGTAAAAGGAGAGGTAGGCAAGGAATGGCTTGTCTTTGTGCGCCTCGATGAAATTGGCGGTTTCGCGGCCGAGCCGCAGGGTGAGCGACTCGCCGTCCGGGCCGGACTCGAGGTTCGGGTTCTGCCACGGCGCGAAGAAACCACCGCGCGGACTGCCGACATCCCAGCCGCCCTTGTTGATATCAAAGCCGTGATCCGTCGGCCACGAGCCCTTGCTGCCAAGATGCCATTTGCCGGCAAAAAACGTCTTGTAGCCGTTGTCGCGCAGCACCTCGGCCAGTGTGTTCTCCGAAGCGCGCAGATTCCGTTCGTACTCGGCGGGCAAGTGGCTGTCTTGTCTCCCGCGCCCACTCCACGATTTGCCCGACGCGTCGCCGATCCACGTGGTGATACCATGGTTCGGCGGGTATTTGCCGGTGAGAATGCTGGCTCGCGAGGGGCTGCATACCTGCCAGCTCGCGTAGCCTCGCGTGAACTTCATCCCTTCGTCGGCAATACGGTCGATGTGAGGACTCTCGTAATAGGTGGAGCCCTCGTTGCTGAGATCGCGCCATCCAAGGTCGTCGGCAAGAATGAAAACAATGTTGGGCCGCCGCTTGGCTTCGGCGGCGGCATGAACGTGCGCTTGGCCAAGCGATAGGCAGACGAAAAGGACAGCAGAAAAAAATTTGAGTTTCATGACAGATCGCGTTTGGAGCCGGTAATCTAGCCTCTCGACCGGGCCAATTCAATCGCGAAACGACAAATGAAATCTTGCCACTCGTCATGCCCCATATAACATCGGGCCCGGATGATTCCCCCAAAAAAAACAATCGCCATCCTGTTTGCCGTCCTGCTCCTGCCGGCGGGAGCTTGGCTTCAGGCCGCGCAGCCAAAACCGCACATTGTCTTCATCATGGTCGACGATATGGGCTACGGCGACGCCGGGTGTTACAATCCGCAATCCAAAATTCCCACTCCGCACATCGATTCATTGGCCAACGCCGGAATGCGATTCACCGATGCCCATTCGCCGGGGGCGCTGTGCCATCCGTCGAGGTACGGACTGTTGACCGGGGAGCATCCGTTTCGTTCCAACGTGGAATCATGGCGCACCCGGGCGGTAATCCGGGAGGGACAGACGACCATCGCCTCACTTCTGCAATCCAACGGCTACCGAACGGCCATGGTCGGCAAGTGGCACCTTGGTTTCGACGAAAACGGCTACGACAAACCACTGCCCGGCGGCCCGGCGGATCGTGGTTTTGACACCTACTTCGGCATCCGCGCCTCGACCGATATCCCGCCCTATTTTTACATTCGAGGCAACCGTGCCGTTGCACCGCCGAGTGAGCGGATCGGGGCGAACAGCAGCGAGGGCTGGTCGCCGATACAGGGCGCCTTCTGGCGGGCGGGCGGCATCGCGCCCGGCCTGCAACTGAAGAATGTCCTTCCCCGTTTCACCGACGAGGCGGTCAGCGTCATCGAACAACACACCAAGTCTAAAACCTCCAAGCCACTGATGCTGTACCTCGCCTACCCCGCCCCGCACACTCCATGGCTGCCGTCGCCCAAGTTTCGGGGCAGCAGCAAAGCCGGGATGTACGGCGACTTTTTGGTGATGGTCGATGCCATGATCGGGCGTGTGGTCAAGGCGCTCGACAAGACTGGGATGAGCGACAACACGCTGTTGTTTTTCACCTCCGACAACGGCCCGGTCTGGTACGATGCCGACGTCCAGCGGCTTGGCCACGACTCCGTCGGTGGTCTGCGCGGCATGAAGGCCGACGCATGGGAAGGCGGCCATCGCATGCCATTCATCGCGCGCTGGCCCGGCAGGATTCGCGCCGGATCGACCAGCCGGCAGACGATCTGTTTCACCGATATGCTGGCGACGTTCGCCGCTGTCGCGGATGCCAAGCTGCCGCCTGATGCGGGGCCGGACAGCTTCAACATTCTCCCCGTCCTGCTGGGCAAGCAACCCGAGGCCAAGCCGATCCGCGGGCCGATCGTCATCCCGGCCCGGCGCGGCATGATGTCGATTCGCTCAGGCCATTGGAAGCTGATCACCGGCCTCGGCTCCGGTGGTTTTTCCAAGCCATCCAACATCAAGCCCCAACCCGGCGGCCCCGTTGGCCAACTGTATCACCTCGGCAACGACCTCGCGGAAACCCGCAACCTGTATCACGAAAAACCGAAAATCGTGAACTCCCTCCTAGGCAAGCTGAAAAAAATTCGCACTCAAACCAAAACTCGACCTTGAATCCTTTTTTGAAATAAAAAATCAAGAAGTGAAAAAGCTGGCCTTGATTCTTGCAGCCATCTTTAGCAGTTCGATAGATGCTGCCGAGGCAGCAAATCAAACTTCGGGACGGCCAAACATCATCTATATCCTTGCGGACGATCTAGGCTGGGGTGACCTCGGCTGTTATGGCCAAAAAACGCTGCGCACACCGAACCTCGATCGCTTGGCCAATGAGGGCATGCGCTTCACACGGCACTATTCCGGCAGCACTGTCTGCGCGCCATCGCGCTGCGTGTTGATGACTGGACTGCACACCGGCCACGCCCGGA
>CAYWMH010000060.1:0-11140 GCA_964459315.1 uncultured Verrucomicrobiota bacterium | reverse complement strand
ATCGCGCCGAAGTCACCGGATTCCTCCCGCGCTTTTTTCGCAATCGCCGCTTTGGCGGCGGCGGCGGCCAGCGTGCGCAAAACCACCGCCGGCAACTCAGTGCGAAAGTCGCGTCCGACCACGGCGTCCATGTCGCAAATCAGCGTCGCCTCGTGCCGCTCCCCACCGATGGCAACATGCGCGGGAGTCGGCCGGCCCCGGGGCTCGAGCCGGGGAAACGCCGCTGCGACGTAGCGCACCTTTCCACTGCGCAACGGCACGTCGAGCCTGACCTCGCGGCGGATCGGTGCCACGCCGGTCTCGAAGATGACATATGTCAGGTTGGGATGCTTCGCGCCGCCGAGGATGCGATCTACCCGTTTGATTTCCTCGGCGAGAAATCCTGGCCCGCCCAGCGTTGAGTGAATGCGGCGGAGCGAGACAAGTGCGTTTTCCTGTCCGTCCGCCGCAAGGCTCCAGAGGCAGAGCGCGTGCAGAAAGTCGGTGAACGGGTTGACGAACGCGCCGTAGTCTAGGGCGAGGTCCGGTTGAAGCTCATCGAGCTTCGCACCACGAATGGCCCGCTCGTATTTCCCGGCGGACTTGCGGGCGGCGACGATGCGGCGGGCATTGCGAACGACCTCGGCATCCTGCGCGGCGTGCGCCTGCCGCAACTCAACGAGCGTGGACTCCGCTTGGCCAAGCTGCAGATAATTCAGCGCCTGATAAGTGTTGAGCATCACCCGGTCGTAGCCGCGCCCCTCGTACGGCAGCGCAGCGAGGTTCGTGAGCAAACCGGTGGCTTCTTTTGACAACCGCAACTTGGCCTGCCGGTCGTAAAACTCGATCCGCTTTTCCGCCTGCCCGAACGCGTGATTGCTCGCCGCGAACTCACCAGCGGCTCGGAGCGCTGCGCCCTGTTCAAGAAACCACACCACGGCGTCGCGCGAGTCGCTGCGCTTGCCCGCCTCCCGGCTGGCGATCTGGGCGGCGTGCCTTATGCTGCCGCTGTTCCACGCCCCGCGAAACGACCCGGTCTGGCTCTCGTAACTGGCACACCCAGCCAATAGCAGCCCAAAAAACAGACAACTACAACGCATCGCCGCCAATATTACCGCTTGGCCAACCGCCAGCCAACGCTGGAGCGGTGGCTGGGGAATTGGCGTGCCGGGGCGCTGGGGGCGTGGCAGGTTTCGGGCGGTGGGGAAGATTATTGGCATTGACCTGGGTACGACCAACTCGCTGGTCGCGATCGTGGAGTCGGGCATCCCGTTGGTCTTGGCGGATGGACAGGGGCGGCGACTGACGCCGTCGGTGGTGCGTGTCCCGTCCGACGGCGAGCCGGTAGTCGGCTGGGAGGCCAAGCGCGCACGGGCTGCCCACCCGGAGACGACGATTACGTCCATCAAGCGGTTCATGGGACGCCGGGGCGACGAGGTGGATTCGGCCACCGACTCGCCGGCATACCCCATCCGGGCGAATGGTAGCGCGCCGGTGGCGGTGTCGCTGCACGGCCGCGAATGGTCGCCGGAAGATTTATCTGCCGAGATTTTGAAGGCACTCCGGGCGATCGCGGCGGAGGGGATGATCGACCGGCCGGAGGCGGCAGTAATCACGGTGCCGGCCTATTTCAATGACGCCCAGCGCAACTCCACGCGCAAGGCCGGCGAGCTTGCCGGACTGCGGGTCGAGCGGATCATCAACGAGCCAACCGCCGCCGCGTTGGCGTACGGGCTGAATTCGCTGAAGGAAAAAACAAAGGTGGCGGTGTACGACCTCGGCGGTGGAACGTTCGACCTGTCGATCCTGGAGTTGAACAAGGGCGTGTTTCAGGTGCTGGCCACCTGCGGCAACACGCGGCTGGGCGGCGACGACATTGACCGCGTGTTGATGGAGCACTTGGCCGAACAAATTGGCCAGGCGGGCGGGCCAATCGTCGCCGGCGATCCGGCGCTGTGGGCGCGCTTGGCCGAGGCGGCGGAGGAGGCCAAGGCGCGGCTGTCCTCGGAAACCGAGACTGCCATCGAGCTGCCGTTCCTCACACCGGGATTCAGTTTCAAGCACTTACTGACGCGCGAACAACTCGAGCGCTTGGCCAAGCCGGTGGTCAAGCGCACGCGCGAGTATTGCCTCAAGGCGATGGCCGATGCCGGCTTGGCCAACGACGAGCTTGATCAGGTGATCCTCGTCGGCGGTCAGACGCGGATGCCGCTCGTGCGCGAGTTTGCGGCGGAGGTGTTTGGGTGCGGCGACGGTGGGCCGGAGTTGAACACGTCGCAAAACCCGGATGAGGCGATCGCACTCGGCGCGGCGATTCAGGCCGGTATTTTGTCGGGCGACTTCAGCGGCATGCTGCTGTTGGACGTGACGCCGCTTTCGCTGGGCATCGAGACGTTCGGTGGGTTGATGAACGTGATCCTTCCGCGCAACACGACCATCCCGGTGAAGCGCGGCGAGGCGTTCACGACGGTGGCTGACTACCAGAAGGAGGTATTGATCCACGTGCTGCAGGGCGAGCGCGAAAAGGCGGCGGATAATTGGAGCCTCGGGCGGTTCACGCTGGAGTTCGAGCCACAACCGAAGGGCGCGGCCAAGGTGGGCGTGCAGTTTGAGATCGACGCCGACGGCATTCTGCATGTGCTGGCGCGCGACATCAAAACCGGCAATGAGAAGTTTGTCGAGATGGCCTCCGCCGTGGAGGTCGATGACGCCGAGGTGCAGCAGATGATCGAGGAATCAGTCGAGCATGCGTTCGACGACATCGAGGAACGGCGCTGGATCGAGGCCAAGCTGCGTGCCGAGCAGACCACCGAGGCGACGCGCAAAGGGTTGGAGTCGCTCGGTGACAAGCTGGCGGCGGATCAGCGCGAGGCGATCAAGTCGGCGCTGGCCGCGGTGGAGTCGCTGTTGGCCAAGCGGGAGCGGGAGGAGCCGGCAACGGCGGCCGAGTTGAAGGAGGCCAACGGCAAACTCGACGCCGCGACCCAGCCGCTGGCGGAGCGGATGATGGATCGCGTGATGGAGGAGATGCTCGAGAAGCGCGGCGTGCTGCCGGGCTAGTTTTTCGCGGGGAGCTTGATGTCGTCGAGCGCCTTGTTGCGAAAGCCTGAGCCTCGCTTTTTGACATCCGCGCCGTCCACGTGGCGGATGTCGTCGTAGTCCACGTCCTTCATCCGTTCCTCGGGGTTTGGGTGCGGCGCGCGTACGTTCTTGGAGAGCGGGTTGATGAGGACGATGACGCTGCGGCCAGCCTCGCGCGGCTTGGTGTCGCAGCTTCCCCACGACTTGATTTTCTCGATGAACGCCTCGATGGTCTGTAGGCCGATGTGTTTCGTGCGCAGTTCCTTGCCGCGAAACCGCAGGATGACCTTCACCTTCATGCCTTCGCAGAGGAAGTCGATCGCATGGTTTAGCTTAAAGGTGAAGTCGTGCGGGTCGATGTTCGGGCGCAGCTGGATCTCCTTGATCTTGACCGTGACGGTGGCCTTCTTCTGCTCTTTGCGAAGCCGTTTTTGGTCGTACGAGTATTTCCCGTAATCGGTGATCCGGCAGACTGGCGGCTTGGCGTTGGGGGAAATCTCGACCAGATCGAGCTGTTGCTCCTTGGCTTTCCGCATGGCCTCCTGAATGGAAAACACCCCCAACTGTTTCCCGTCATCTGAAAGGAGCCGGACTTCCCTGGCCCGAATCCTCCCGTTCACTCGCTCCTTGGGTGCCCGATACGGGCGCCTTCCGCCTCTGGGGCGACTCAAAGTGCGCCCCCTATGCCGTGGTTTATCATGTAGTCCAAATTAATCGCCCGTCACTGGACGGGGCAGGAGCAGAGGCTATTTTTTGTCGAAGCCTTTGCAAGCCAAAATTTCGGAAAAACGCAAGCAACGCGGATGCCAAGCAAAGTCGGATGGCCCTTGGGCGGGGGAATATCTTTGCCGCAAGGCGGCCGCCCCGATACTATGCCGCGCCGTAGCCGCATGAGTTTTTTTGACATCCCATTCAAGGCGCTTCGCTTGGTGAAGGGCCTGTTGTTGCTTGCTGGCCTGCTCGCGCTTGGCCAAGCGCGGGCGCAACTGGCCCCACCACCGCCCCCGGCCAAGACCAGCATTACTGTCAGCAACGGCAAGTCGCTCGATGGCTGGAGCGCGCCGCTGGGAGACTGGAAACTGGCCAAGGCCGCGACGCCGTCGCCGGCCAACCCGAAGGCAATGGCGCTGATAGCGGGAACGGGTGTGCTTGTCAACGGCGACAACGGACGTTCTGGCAATCTGTTTAGTAAATACGAACATGGAGACGTGATGGCGGCTATCGAGTACATGGTGCCCCAGGGTTCGAATTCTGGAATTTATTTCCAAGGCCGCTACGAGATCCAAATCCTTGACAGTTATGGCAAAGACAAAGTCACTTTCGGTGACAACGGGGGCGTTTATGAGCGGTGGACCAGTGGCAAGGGTTTCGGTGGTACTGCACCAATCAAGAACGCGAGTAAGCCACCGGGCGATTGGCAGAAATTCATCATTACTTTCCGTGCGCCTCGCTTCGATAAGAATGGAAAAAAAATCGAAAACGCTCGTTTCGTGAAAGTAGTGCACAACGGGCAGTTGATTCACCTTAACGTGGAGGTAACCGGTCCAACGCGTGCGGCGGCATTCAACGACGAAAAACCCGCCGGTCCGTTGATGCTTCAGGGCGACCACGGCCCGGTCGCTTTCCGGAAAATTGTTTTAAAACCTGTCAAGCTCGATTAATTGACTCGCCAAGCCCAACCCACCCAGCATCTCATGGACACTAGACCAGCACCCACAACCTTCAAGGGGATCCTCCGTCATCTTGGCCCGGGACTGATCATTACCGCCACCATTGTCGGCTCGGGTGAGCTGATCGCCACGCCGGCCGTAGCCTCCGAGGTTGGTTTTACGATGCTGTGGTTCATCATCCTTGGTTGTGTGATCAAGGTTTTCGTGCAGGTGGAACTAGGCCGCTACACGGTAACTAACGGCCGAACGACGCTAGAGGCTATGGACAGTGTACCTGGGCCGAGGCTGCGGGTCTCTTGGCTCGTTTGGTTTTGGGTGCCTATGTACATCGGTTCCACGATGCAGGTGGCGGGGATGATGGGGGGCATCTCGAGCCTGATCGTGAGCGACGATTCGGGCTGGCATCTGGCGCTGATCGCGGGGGTAGCGCTGGTCTGCATCGGGCTGTTGCTTTCTGGGCGATACCGATTGGTTGAGGGTGTATGCATCGGCATGGTGGTGCTGTTCACCCTTTTCACCGTGGTGGCGCTGGGGTCACTGCAGTTCACGGAGTACGCCATTACTGGCGACGATATTGTTAGCGGGCTGACCTTTGAACTGCCAGATGATTTTTCCAAGGCGTTCGGTGCGTTTGCGATCATCGGCGTTGGTACATCGGAGCTGATTTATTATCCGTACTGGTGCCTTGAGAAGGGATACGCTCGGTTTACTGGCAGGAACGATAACACGGTCGGCTGGCTCGACCGCGCACTTGGTTGGCTCAACGTGATGAGGTGGGATGCTTGGGTGTCGTGCGCGATTTACACTGGGGCGACGGTGGCGTTTTACCTTCTCGGTGCGGCGACACTACACAGCGCCGGTCTCGAGGTCGGAGACAAGGGCATGGTTGAAACGTTGTCGCGAATGTACGAGAGCGCCTTCGGGTCGACCGGCGCTGCGGTGTTCAAGGTCGGTTGTTTCTGCGTCTTGTTCTCGACCGTGTTTGGCGCTACGGCGGCCAACGCCCGGCTTTTCGCCGATGCCGTGCCGGTCTTCAATATTAAGCAATACGCTACCGATGATGACCGTCACGCAATGGTGAAAGTCGGTTGTGTGGTGCTACTGGTGCTGTCGTTCCTAATCTATACCCTGTTCGGCAAGCCGGTCACGCTGGTGTTCATGGGGGCGTTCGCGCAGGGGGCGCTGCTGCCGTTTTTGGCTTTGGCGGCGATTTATTTGATGCTCACTCGGGTGGATCGGCGGCTGCAACCGGGCCGCATCTGGAAGTTTTTTTTGGTGCTAGCCGCCTCCGGGATGATCTTCATCGGGGCGTACAAGGCTGTGGAGGAGGTGAATAAAATTTTTGTCAATCCGAAGGCTCCGGCGGAGAGCGCCGAGCCGGTGAAACTGGAAAATGAGCCAAACGAGTAACCTAGCTTATGCGGCGTTCCTGCGGGCGATCGATACTGGCGACCTGCCGGCGCTTGGCCCGGAGCAGCGTGCTTCGGCTAGGCCGATTGCCGCGCTTGGCCTAGCGGGGGATGCCCTTGGTTTAAGTTCGTCAACTGCAAATCTCGCCCGCTCGGCAGCGCTTCTATGGCACGATTATCTTGACGAGTCGCACACGGTTTCGCAGGACATCGGCTCGGCGGACAGCAGTTTTCTGCATGGGATCATGCACCGCCGCGAGCCGGATTATCCGAACGCAAAGTATTGGTTTCGTCGCACCGGCGATCATCCTTGTTATTCCTCATTGGCCAACCAGGTGGAGGCGTATCTCGGTGTTACCGGAGACGAGGCTTTGGCCAAGCGCTTGGTTCCCGGTGCCCAATGGGATCCGTTCGGGTTTGTCGATGCTGTAGAGTCTGCCATGCATAACGGCCAACACGTTGACGCCCTTCAAAACATTCAACGACTCGAGTTTGAATCGCTTGTGGCTTCCTTTCTCGCCTAACTTGGCCAAGCGCAGATGGCCGAAATTATAAAAGTTCTTTCGGCAGTGTTGCCGGTGTTTTTGATCACATTTTTGGGTTACCAATTCAGGCGTATCAATTGGCTTACCCAAGATGCCGATGAGAGTCTGATGCGGGTGGCGATGAATGTGCTGCTGCCCTGCCTGGCCTTCAGTAAGATCAGTGGTAACGAGGCGATTCGTCAGCCGGAGAACGTCTGGCTGCCGCCGGTTGTTGGTTTCGGCTCGATCGCCTTGGGTATGGCAGTCGGGTGGCTCGCTCGACGATACGCCACAGGGGAGTTAGGCCCAAAGGCACGAACTTACGCGATCACGATCGGTGTGTTTAACTTCGGCTTTGTCCCAATCCCGCTCAGCGAGTCGCTCTTTGGAGCCAACGCCGTGGCTGTGTTGTTCGTGTTCAACGTGGGTACCTTATTGGCGATGTGGTCGCTTGGGGTGATGTTGCTTCATGGAGACTGGAGCACAGCCTGGAAGAAGATACTTAATGCACCCTTTCTTTCCATCGTGTTCGCGCTGATCGTGAACGCTACTGGGTTATACGTTTACATTCCCGAAGTCGTTGTCAGTTCCATTGAAATGCTTGGTGTTTGTGCAATTCCAATTTCCATACTGACGATGGGCGCTATGATGAAGGACTATATTGCTGAGTGCGAATTCCGGTCTGCTTTTCGGGTTTGCTGGACCAGCATCCTGCTGCGTATGGGGTTGCTGCCGGTGCTCATGATCGCGACAGCGAAATGGCTCCCCTGCTCAATTGAACTGCAGCAGGTGATGCTGATTCAGGCCTCGATGCCGGCGGCAATGTTTCCGATTTTGATCTCCCGTATGTACGGCGGCAACCCGGTAATCGCGACGCAGGTGGCGATTGCCACTACACTAGTCAGTTTGGCCACGATCCCGCTTTGGCTACGTGCTGGAGCGGCTTTTTTGAATCTGAAATTCACCGGGCAATAGCTACTAGGCCAAGCGTTTCCGCTTGTAGTCGACCGGTGATTCGCGTAGGCCAAAGCGCATGCGAGTAACCCTGCTTCTCTCAATCGTCGGTGCGCTGTTCCTGCAGCCAAGTTTGGCTGCGGACGAGTCGCTCAAGGTCATGACGTATAACCTTCGCTACGCCAGCAACAGCAAACCCAATGCTTGGCCCGATCGTCTGCCAGTTATGGGCGAACTCATCAATAAAACAGATCCTGACATTTTTGGAACACAGGAGGGCAAGTTCTATCAGCTTAAGGAACTGAACAAAAAAATACCGCAGTATACTTGGTTTGGCACGGGGCGCGACGGCGGGAGCCGCGGTGAGTTCATGGCGATCTTTTACAAGCCGGAGCGGTTTGATATTTTGGAGTATGACCACTTTTGGCTGTCCGACACGCCGAACGTGATCGCCTCAACAACCTGGGGGCACAGCAACCGGCGGATGGTGACGTGGATTCGTTTTCTCGATCGCAAAACTAAGAAGCAGTTCTACTTTTGGAACACGCACTTTGATCACCGCGTGCAGCCGGCCCGCGAAAAGTCAGCGTTGCTTGTGAACAAAAAGGTGGCGGCACTCGAGACCAAATTACCCATTTTATTGGTGGGAGATTTCAACGCCTCTGCAGGGATGAACAAGGCCTACGACACGCTGGTAAAGGACGGCGGTTTCATCGACACACTGCTCACAGCGAAGAAAGCGATAAACGCCGATTGGAATACAATGAACGGATTCAGGCAAACGCGGAAGGGCGCGCGCCGTATCGACTGGGTGTTGGCAAAGGGACCACTGTCAACCAGCGAGGCCGAGATTGTTCTGTATGACAACAGCAAGCAGTACCCGAGTGACCATCAGCCGGTCTCGGCGGTTATCACGCTTGAATAGCGCTTGGCCAAGCGGACGGGGCGGGGCCTATTCCTCCTGGAGTTCGACGTTGATGTTGTTGTTCTCGAGCGTGCTGCCCTCGGCCAGGGCCAGGCGCGAGAGCGCGGTGAGGTATTGCACCTTGGCGTTGATCTCGGCGTAGCGCCGACTGGTGAGGTCGCGCTGGGCTTGCAGCACCTGGTAATTCTCAATCGCCCCCTCCTCGTACCGCTTGGTTTCATGCTGAAGGGCCAGCTCGCTGCTGAGCCGCGCCTGTCGCGTGACGGAGATCTGCTCGAACCGATACTCGGCATCGCGGATGAGGCGGTCTATCTCGAGCATGATGGATTGTTCCAGTTCCTTGTGACGCAGGAGCGCCTGTTCCTTCTGCAGTTGGGCCGCCTTGTAGTCGGCGCGGGCCGAGCGGTTGGGGATCGGGATGCTGAAGGTCAGGCCAATGGAGTAGTTCGGGTAGTCGCCGCGCCGGATGTCCCGGAAGGCGGAATTAAACGAAGCCGGCTTATCGACAAACGCCGTGGAAACGATCCGTTTCGTGATGGGGTCCCGGTACAGATTCTTGGACACGGTGCCGTCGGGGTACCGATGGAGGGTCTCGGCGGTGTCGCTGCCGGAGAGCCCGTAGGTCGCGCGCAGATCCAGCTGGGGGTAGAGCTGGTTTTTGTTGAACCTGAGCCGGATGTCGGCGTTCTCGAGCGAGATTTGGCTTTGGAGAATCTCCGGGCGCTGGCTGAGGGCCTTGCCCCAGCTGTCGTTGCGGCTGAACACGGTCTGCACCGGGTTGAGTTCCCCGACCGGCAGCAGCTCGGTGCCCTGGACGGTGGCGAAGTCGTCGGTCAAGAGGCGCTTCAGGTTGTTGACGCTGTCGGCGTAGCTGTTCTGGACAGAGAGCAGCGAGGCTTTCTGTGAAAAGACCTCGGCCTCGAGCTGTGGCAGCTGCGACTTGGCCAGGGTGCCGACCTCGGCCCGGCGATTCTGGTTGCTGAAGTTTTTCTCCGTCAACGCGAGTGTCTCCTCGGCGACGGTCACGTTCTCGCGGCTGGCGATGAGCGCGTAGTAGGCCAGCTCGACGTTGGCAACGGTCTGCGTGATTTGCCGGATGACGGTGAGGGAGGAATTCTCGATCTGTTGTTTTTGCAGCTTGATGCTCATGCGGGTGCCGTCGATCCACGCGCCTCGGAGGAGCGGCTGGGTGAGCGTGGCGGAAAACCCGGTGCCGTAGCTGCCGAACGGAAAATCAAACGAGTCGGTACCGGTCGTCTCGGAGGAGTTCAGCCCAAGGCTGTAGCGCGTGCCAAACGGCAGCAGGCCGTTCAGGCCGATGTTGTGCCGGAACGAGTCGGTCTCACTCGACGGGATGGTGAACTCGAGCGGGTTGTAGCGGCCCTTGCTTTCACGGAAGCTGTCGGTGCCGCCGAGGCTCAGCCGCGGATCGTACGCGCCGTAAGCCCCCCGCAGGTTGAGGGTGGCCAGCCTGGGGTCGTAGTTCGAGATGCGGAGGTTGAGGTTGTTCTCGAGCGCGATCTGGATGCATTGATCGAGCGTAACAGCGCCGGTGGGGATCTCGGCGGCATCGGCCGCTGCAAACGCAGCCAGCGCCGAGATCCCGCAAAAAAATCGTTTCAAGGACATGGGTCGGCGAGACTGCGGGATTTGCCCGTGTTCGTCAATCTGGAGAGAATGGTGGCTTAACATAAAGTCGTGGTTCGCCCGCTTGGGGGCAAAGGGCATACGCCCCGGCCCCGGTCACGGTTTCACGATTCTGTAAAAAAGCTCCCGGTTTTTGGGCGCGTTCTTGTCGATGAACTCGTTGACCGGCGGGGTGGCAGGCAGCAGTCCGGAGACAGTCTCGAACGCTTGGCCAAGCGCGGTGGCCCGCTGCACTCGGTACGATTTGCCGGCCACGCTATGCCAGCGGATCTCCGGGTCAAGCGCGGTTTGCCGGCTCACCGGCAGGATCGCAAACACCGAGGCCGGGTCGCCGGGGTCGGTCCCGGCGGCCAGTTCGTCGGAGTCGCTCGCGCCGTCGCCATCGGCGTCATCCGGGTTGAGGCCAAGCGGCACGATGTCAAACTTGTGGTCGCCGGTGTTCATGTGGTGTAGCAGCAGCACGGCGGGCCGAAGGCCCTTGCGCTTGGCCAAGCCGCGATCGATAGCGACGCGCACCGGCTCGTTGGCGTCGTGCATCACGGTGCCGCCGATGCCAAGCGCCGAGTGCACCACCGGCTGGGTGACGTCGTAGCGGATCAACTGCGTGCGGTCGATTTCCGGGTAGCCGTACTGCTCGGCCCCGAGATTGAGCAGGCGAAATTGAAAGTCGGTTTTTTCCTCGTCGAGCCCAAGCATGCGCGCCGGAACCGGCAGCACCATCACGCTGTTGTTGAACGGCACTGTGTCATACTCGTCCGGCGGGAAGACATTAAGGTAGCCGGCATCGGCGATGCCGCGCTCATCGCGAGGCACGCGGATGAGGATGGAGAGGAAGACGTCATCGGCGTAGCCGGACACGGTGAGGTCGTCCTTGATTAAGCCGCCGTTGCTGCAACTGGCCAGCTCGTGGTCGAACCAGCCGTTAAAGTCGACGTCGATTTGCAGGTGCGG
>CAYWMH010000059.1:6096-11303 GCA_964459315.1 uncultured Verrucomicrobiota bacterium | reverse complement strand
CAAGCTGGACGAAGTCCGAGACGCGCTGGCGGAAGTCGGCGTGGAGGGCATGACCGCGTCAGAGGTCAAGGGGTTCGGCCGGCAAAAGGGCCACACCGAGATTTACCGGGGCAGTGAATACACCGTCGACTTCCTGCCCAAGATCAAGCTGGAGCTGGTCATCCCGGATGAGAACGCCCAGATCTGCCTCGATGCCATCACAAAGGCCGCCAACACCGGCAAGATCGGCGACGGCAAACTATTCGTCACCTCCGTCGAAGAGGCGATCCGAATCCGCACCGAGGAAAAGGGCGACGAGGCGCTTTGGGCGCGATACCGGTTTTCAAAAGGCAAAACAAAAAGGGAGCCGCATCGGGCTCCCTTTTTTTGATCCGCTTGGCCAAGCACCTGGCCAAGGTCACTCGTACCGGAGGGTCACCTTGCCGTTGGCCACCCCGATGCTCTTGATCTTCACCGCTGCGCCGCTAAGCCGGTAGAACCGGGTGGCCCCCGCTTGGCCAAGCGTGACGGTGCGGCTGGCCTCGTCGATGGTGGCACCCGCGTCGGTCTTGTACGGGCCATTTACAGCTAAGCTGGACTGTAACTCTAATGTCGCTTTCTCGTATTTTACGAATACAAGGTAATTTTGGATAAGATATAAATCCTCCGGATCAGTGGTATGCTGAGTTAGACGCAAAGTTGCTTTACCTCCTAAATTCACAACGACAGGTTCTTTGCCTGACTCGTCGGTCAATAAAATATTACGAAATTCGACTCCTGAATTACTACCAAGGAAACTCCCAATTATTTCTGTAGTTTGATCATAATCGTTACTGGCACTTGTCACAAGCTCCAATGTACTCTTTGCCTCTTCTATATCAAATTGAGCTTGGCGCAAATAAACGAGATATTCGCCTTCTGGATAATTACGAGTGTAATTTAGCCATTCTGTTTCCTCAATATCTGCGATCCCAAAATCGTAGACACCCTTTTGGGCGCCACCTGCATCAATAAATTTCTGCCTCGCCAAATCAAGAGCTGGCGCAGTGGCCACACCGTCTTCTGGACGATACCGATGAGTTGCCGGCAACCTCGTCTCATCCGTATCAAAATAATCGATTTCCAATTCACCCACCTGACCTATGTAGGAATCCTCAGCCCAGTTAATATCTCCATTCTCATCAAACTCAGGAATAATCTTCGGATCATCAATGAATTCACCATAATCTTCGTAGCTAAAATTATAGTCCTCAACTTCAACAACAAAACTATTTAAGCTGAACGTGTCAAAGTACAGATCACGAGTGTCAGTCTCCCCATCCGAATCCGATGCTGTTATAACCGCATGATAGTTTTGGCCTGCTCTAAGTGCTCCCAATGACACTTCCCGTGCAGAAGCTGTTCCTCCCACATCCAAACCATTGGCAGTGGTATATTTTGTCCCGTTCAGTGAAACTGAAATATCATCTGACTCAACCCCTTGATCGTCGTTAACCACAAAATTTATTTTGGTTGTAGCAGGTAAAAACATACTGCTATTAGCTGGAGAGACTGAGGCAATATTGGGTGGCTGATTCTTACTATCGTCACCAAAAACAGACGCGTGTGCATTATCCAAAGTCACATTGGATGCCGGCAATGATCCGCTTGTATCGTTGTGATAAAGCAACAGAACAAAATTCCCTGGTTTACCAATAAAACTTGCAGCTGGAGAATCACTTCCAGTATCCAACTCATCCGCCTGATCGGTATCAGTCACTGTTTCCTCGAACAAAACCTTAAAATCATTATCGAGATCCAAGACCCTAGTGGTTACTTCCACTGATTTTCCTGCACCTGTCATGCTTAAAACAAGCCTGATGTTTTCTTCGCGCTCGATCCACTCCCCCTCAGTGATATCATAAAAGTATTTGTTCAAGCCCTTGGCCAGAAGAACGTCGTTGATATCCTTTGCCACACTATATCCCGTTAGTGTACTTACTGGATAATCCTTCGGAATAAAACTAAGCACCGCGAATGAATCCGGCTGGTTCGCTTCTATAAGATCAACAGCAAACTCTACTGTGGTACCATCTTCGATGGTAAATGTCTTCGGTTCATAAGTCGCTGCTACAAAAAACGGCTGACCTGTTGGTTGTTGCATGCCTATGGTTAACTGACCGTCCTCTTCTTTCAAAACACCATTACCGCTACCAAAATCAAATTTCTCCCAGCCTTTAACTTTGTCGTCATCAAAATCATCCACTGTCGCAGCCTCATATTGAAAGACCTTTGCATTATCCAATGTTACAGCGGACGCTGGTAATGAACCGCCTGTATCATTGTGATATAGCAGCACAACAAAATTACCCGGTTTTCCCATAAAGGGACCAGCAGGAGAATCTGTTCCAGTTTGAAAATCATCTGCACCCGGTGTATCTGTAGAAGTCTGCTGAAATAACACCTCATTATTATTCAGTATATCAAGAACCTTGACCGTCATGACAACATTCTCACCTTTACCTGTCATGGAAATACTCAATGTGAGATTCTCTGAGGTTTCTGTCCAATCACCCTCAGTGATGTCATAGAAGAATTTATTCAAGCCCTTTGCCAAAATAATGTCACCGTTATCCTTGACCGCTGAGTACCCTGACAACTGGCTTACTGAAGTTTCGGTAGGAATAAAACCTACAGCTGCATAGGCTTCAGGTTGGTTGGCTTCGATTAAATCAATTCTAAATTCCAGTGTAACACCATCCTCTATGGAATAAGTCTTGGATCCATATGTAGCTGCCACAAAAAACGGTTGGCCAGTCGGTTGGTGCATTCCTATTGTAAGCTCACCACCTTCCTCCTTCAGGAAGCCATTGCCAGTACCAAAGTCAAACTTCTCCCAACCAGTGACTTTGTCATCTTCAAAATCATCTATTAACTCAGCCATAATAGATTGGTTGAAAATATAAAAGGAGATCAGCAATGCTAAGACCTTGATCAAGGCACAGAAATTAAAACGGTTTTTCATTGTTTTTGGTCAATTAGGTAAGCGGATGTTCTACGATTCTATGGATAGGTCAACCCCAAAACAGCACGCCGAATCGCTTGGCCAAGCGCGGCCGGCTGTGGCACGCTTAGCCAAGCGTTCAACCGACTCTTTTTATCGAAAAACAATGAAAAACAGTATCCTCAACCGTCGCCGTTTCCTGCAACACTCCGCCGCTGGAGTCACCGCCGCCGCCTTGGTCAAGCGACATTCGGCCCGCGCCGCCAACAAAGCCGCCAACAAGCTGCGCGTCGGCGTGATGGGCCTTGGCCGCGGCATGGGTCATGTCAAAAATTTCCTGAAACTCTCCGACGTCGAGGTGGCCTACGTTTGTGACGTCGATGACAACCGCACCGCCAACGGACTCTCGGTCGTCACCAAGGGCCAAGCGGCGGCGTGCCGCGGCATCACCGACCTGCGCCACATGCTCGACGATCCGCACCTCGACGCCATTTCTATTGCCGCGCCCAATTTCTGGCACGCGCCGGCCACCATCCTAGGCTGCCAGGCTGGCAAGCACGTTTACGTCGAGAAACCAGCCAGCCACAACGCCGCCGAGGCGGGGCTGATGGTCGCCGCCGCGCGCCAGCACAAGCGTCATGTGCAGATGGGCAACCAGCGCCGCAGTTATCCGCTCATTATAGAGGCAATGCAGCGGCTTCGCGAGGGCGTCATCGGCAAGGTACTCTCCTGCCGCACATTCTACGCGAGCCGCCGGGGCTCGATCGGCAAGGGCAAGCCGGCCCCGGTGCCAAAGTATCTCAACTACGACCTGTGGCAGGGACCCGCTCCTGAACGTCCTTACAAGGACAACCTCATCCCGTACAACTGGCATTGGCATTGGCACTACGGCGGGGGCGAAATGGCCAACAACGGCGTTCACGCGCTCGATCTAGCCCGCTGGGGGCTCGGCGTCGACCTACCGAAGCGCATCACCTACGGGGGTGGCCGCTACCACTTTGACGACGACCAGGAAACACCCGACACCGGCATGGCCTCGTTTGATTTTGGTCACTGCACCGCGATGTGGGACCAGAGCAGTTGCAATCAACGCCGAAGCGAAACGCCACCATTTGTCTCGTTCTACGGGGAAGGAGGTGTCCTCACCACGAACACCGGACAAAACTATACCCTGTACGATCTGGACGGAAAGGAAGTGGAGAGCAAAAGCCTTCCAACCAGCGACGCGCCGCACTTTGCCAACTTCATCAACGCCATCCGCAACGGCGAAAAACTTAATGCGGAAATCGGCGGCGCCCAAGTGAGCACGATGCTCTGCCACCTGGCCAACATGGCCTGGCGCACCGGCGGGGCGGTAGACTTCGACCCGGCGAAGCGCCGCCTCATCGGCAACCCGGCCGCCGCCAAACTTTGGGCACGCGACTACCGGCCCGGTTGGGAGCCTCGCGTGTGAGCACGAACCCGCAGGCCAAGCGGGGAAGACGGCGGCGGCTGTTTTTGCTGGGCTTCGTCGCAGGCAACTTCGTCCACGCCTACCTCATGGATCGGCAGGATTCCGGCGACTTTTTTGACCCGGAAGGGCTGATGATCCTGCTCACCGCCGGCCCGTTCACCGCCCCGGTGGCGTGTCTGTCCATCATGTTCACCTGCGGCATTGTCGCCGCCTCGCTCCCGCTGCTCACTCGCCGCGCACACGGAAAAACAGGCGACCGGCATCCGCGCCGCGGTTGATGTTGATCCACAACTGGCCGCTCTCGTTGGCATAGGTCTGCAGGTCGGTCCAGTTGTCGAGATTCTCGGAGAATTGCAGCACGACCTTGCCGCCCTTGTCCCCGGTGACGAGGAAGCGGAACTTGTTGTCCGCCGCCGCCTGCGCCGCGCTAAGCGTCGGCGCGGTCGGGTCGACCGGGGTTACATCCTCGATGAACCCATACTTCACACCGAGATATTTGGCGACCGCCTCCCGCTCGCCGGCGCCCAGCGCGCGGTTGTATACGAGCACCTCGGCAACCCCGCCGCCAAACGCGAGACTCGCCGCCTCGCCCACCCTCAGCGTGCCGGACACGGACACGTCCAGCGTGCTGCCGAACTCGCCCAGTTCGAGCGCGTCACTGTCCACATTCACGGTCGCGCTGCTGCCTTCCCGCACAAACTCCACCACGTGCCATGCGTCGTCCCAGCCCTCCGGCTGTGCGGCGCTGACACGGCCCCCTTCCGAGACGTTGCCGTGGTCGATCAAAAACTG
>CAYWMH010000059.1:0-5996 GCA_964459315.1 uncultured Verrucomicrobiota bacterium | reverse complement strand
GCCACGCTCACGCTGGCTTCGCTCACCGCCCCGTCGTTGTCGGTCGCTCGCACGGTCACGCTTTGCAGGCCCGCCTTGGCCAAGCTCCAGTCGGCCTCATACGGCCCTTCGCTCCGCTTGGCCAAGCTCTCCCCTCCAGCCACGATCTCCACCTGCACCACTTCGCCGTCGCTGTCTGTAGCGCTCGCGCTCACTTTGAGTGTCGCCCCAACGCTCACCCCTTGCCCTGCGCTGGGAGAACTGATCACCACTTCCGGCGCCGTGTTCGGCGGACGCACGGTCACGCTCACTGCAGCCGAACTGCCCAGGCCGTCCCGGTCGTCGATCACCTCGGCGCTCAGGACCACATCGCCCGCCTCAGCCGGTGTCCACTCCAGTTCGTACGGTGCCTCGGCGTCTTCGCCGATCACCTCGCCATTTGCCAGGAATCTCACTTTCACCACGCTCCCGTCCGAGTCGCTCGCGCTCGCCACCAATGCCAGAGTCTTCCCGGCCTTGAGGGATGTCCCGGCCTCCGGCTGGGTCAGCGTCACGCTCGGCGGCTGGTTCGCCGAAACCGGCAGGTCAAACTTGGTCGCCATCACGTTGCGGATCTGCGCCACTTCCGCGTCGCTCAAGGCACGGTTGTACACCAGCACCTCGGCCACTGCCCCGCCAAACTGCAGCCCCCCGACTCCGCCCAGGGTCAATGCGCCGTCGACATCCACCTCCAGTTCTCCGGCAAACGTGCCGCTGAACACGGTCTCGCCCGCCACCGCCACCCGACCATCCTGGCCCGTGCGGTACACCTCGACCAAGTTCCACAGATCATCCCAGCGCTCCGGTTGCGGCGCCGAGATCCGGCCTCCGGCCGAGGCGTTGCCGTGGTCGAAGAGCAACTGGTCATTATAGGTGAACAGCAAATCCAGATGGTTGAGGTGACTGTTGGACTCCCATCCCAGCACGGCGTTGTTCGCGCTTGCCTGGCTCTGCTTCATCACGAGGAAGAGGCTCGCCTCGGTGCGGCTCAACAGCTCGGCCCCGTTCACGGTCGCGCTCAGCAGGTCGTCCGTGCCATCGAACACCACGGCCGGCTGGCCGTTGCTGCCGTCGGCGGCAAGGGCCGGTTGCTTGTCGGCTTGCGCTTGGGCGATGTCGTGGCCAAACGGCGTTCGATCCGCCCAGGCGCTCACTTTGCCCTCCGCACTCCTCACGCTGCTCCCGTCAAGCCACAGCCGCAGGCCAAGCGCGGGTAACGGGGCGCTGTCAAACACGACCGCCTCGATCGAACCGGTCGTCGCCGTACCGCCCTTGGAGTCGGTCGCCTTCGCGGTGATGGCGTACCGGCCGGTCTCCGGCTCGATCCAGTCCAACTCGTACGGAGCCTCGGTGTCGGCAGCGATCAACTGGTCGTTCTTGAAAAACTCCACCTTGCTGATGGCGGCGGCCCCGGGTGTCACAGCGGCGGCCAAGCGGGCTGTTCCGCCCGGCGCGAAGGCGATGTCCGCCGCCGGCGCGGTCAGGGCAATCTCCGCGCCCTGGGTCACGGTGACGCTGGCCGGGGCCGTCGTGACGACCTGGTAATGGAAATCGGTCACCGCCGCGGTAATCTCGTAGTCGCCGGGAGTCGTGACGGCCCAGTCGGTCTCGAATGGAGCCTTGGTTGCCGTTCCCACCGGCTCGCCATTGACGAAGAACTGCACCTGCCGCAACACGCCGTCCGCGGCATTGTCGGACGCGGTGGCCGCGAGAGTGACGGTCGCCGGGAAGACAAATTCCGCGCCGCTCGCCGGCGAGGTCAGCTCGATGGTCGGCGCGTGGTTTACGGTAAAACGCACCTTCTCGGTTGTGACTTTGCCCTGGTTGTCCTCGACATCCACGGTGAACTCCGTCGGCCTGGAAGTTTCGAAAGCTCCACCTTCCCAGCGGATATCGGTCAGCACTACGCCGTCATCATTCTCGGTCCAGTAATCCGGGCCATTCACTTTTGTGAATGTATATCCTCCGTTTATCCTGATCGACTTGACCTCGCCGTCGGGATCGTACGCCACGACCGTGAAGGTGAAGTTGCCCGGCACCGGCAGGTAGTCGCCCGCCGCCGGCGAGGTGCTGACAATGACTGGCGGTAGGTTGCCCGTGGTGAGGGTGATCTGGATCGGCGCCGACAAGGCCTTGGCTCCGCGGTTGTCGGTGACGGTGGCACGAATCTCGTAAACGCCCTCGCTCGCGCCCTCCCACGTAAACGGCGCGGCAGCGTCGGCCACTTGGCCAAGCGCGGTCCATTCGGTCGCATCGATCAGCTTGCGCTCGTACAGGACGGCCGCAATCGATCCGTCGGGATCGGTGGCGTCGACCGTGATGACCACGTCACTCGGCGCGCTGAAGAAGCGGCCGTGCTTCGGTGAGGTGATGGCCACGGTCGGGGGCTGGTTGTCGGCGAGGTAACGGATCGAGACCGACTTGTGGTCGTCCATCACCAGCGTGACTGACTCGGCCGAGCCGCTGGCGTCGCCCTCCCACTCGTCAAAGCGCAGCCCATCGGCCGGCCTAGCGGTGAGGGTGACAGCGGTGCCCGGTGGATAGCTGTCGAGAACCGGGTTGACCTCGATCGTGCCGTCGCCCTCCGCGACGGTAGTCGTGAGCGAGTAATGCACATTGACCTCGACCGGGTTGCTGTTCTCGATGCCGAAGGCGTTACGCATCGTGACGGCATACCACCCGGTGTGACCCGGCGCGAGGTTCACCAACTGCAACTGCCGTTGGGTCGCGCCCGCGATCGGCTGGTTGTCCTTGGTCCATTGGATCGTCATCGGAGTGCCAACGGCGTCCAGCCCAATCAGCAGCGTTTCCTTCCCAGCGAGGTAGGTGCCGGCACCGGAGATGGAGCGCAGCTTCGGCTTGCTGTTAAAGTCCGGCATGCCGTGGGTCGCCCATGCAAGGTCGGCGGGCAACTCCACCTGCACGGCCTGCATCGTGGCGAGGCTCGGCTCGCTTGGACTCCATGCCGCGCCGTCGTACGTGTGCCAAGCGACATCTCCGTTGGCTTGCAACAGGCCAAGCCTTGTTCCGGCCGGGGCCGAGGCGGGGAATTGCAAATCGTAACCAGCCGCGCCAGCAAGCGGCGACGGGTAGCCGAAGTACCCCGCGCCCTTGGCCAAGCTCAGCTCGGTCCCTTGGCCAAGGTACGAGCCGACGAACACCGCGCGGAGCGTCTTCGAGTCCGGGTTGGTGAACTTGAAAATGCTCCCCTGGCCAAGCTCGGCGGCGGCGTTGCTCCACGTGTCGCCCAGTTCACCCTCGGTCCACTCGCCGGTTTCAGCGCTGAAAATGGCCACTTTTGAGCCGTTGGCCGCGCCCTGGAACAGCGCGGCAACGGTCTTGTTGCCGGTCAGCGCCATCGGCACATGGAGGAGCGACTGGCCCGGCGGGATGTCGAGGTTGATGTAGCCGACGCCGTTGCGCGAATGACCGGCGATACGGCCCGGAGCCAGTTCATCCGCCACCAGCACGCGAACGAATTGTTTGCCCGCGTTGGCGTTGTACGCCATCGGGATGCGCACCCGCCCGCTCTTGTTCTGGTAATCGACGAGTTTGTACCAACGCACGCCGTCGGTGGAACCCTGGATCTGGCAGTTCGCGCCCGGCTCGCTCGTGAGCAGGAAAACGAACCGGCCCTTTTCATCGAAACCGGCCTCGCTTAGGTCGGGCAAAATGTAGTCGCGACTGAAGTTGGCAGTAATCGCCTTGTGGGCGTCCATCGTGACGGTGATGGTCTCGTCGCTCCCCGCCGCGTCGCCGCTCCAGTGCATCCACGAGTAACCGGTCGCCGCCGTTGCTGACAAGGTCGCCTTGCTCCCGGCGAGGAACACCGACTTTTGCGGTTCCACCGCGATGCCGCCGCGGCCCTCGAGCGCCAGTTGCAGCTTGTAATAAATATCGAGCCGGGCCGGCTCGCTGACCGTCTTGCCGAAACCGTTGCTCACCAGCACCGAGTAGCGACCGGCGTTGGCGATCGTCGCGACCGGCAACTGGACCGCCGACGCGGTCGCCCCGGCAAGCGGCTTGCCGTCGTACAGCCATTGGTAGGTGAGCGGCTCGCCAACGGCCTTGACGATGAACCCGGCCTTGCCCCCGGACAACACCTGCGCGTCCGACGGCTGCACCGTGACCTGCGGCAGCGTTGGGTCGTGGCTCCAGTTCAACGCGCTTGGCGCAGTCACGATGAACGCCTGGCCAAGCGCCACCGATGGCTCACCCGGCGACCAGGCGCCGTTTGAGACCGTGTACGCATCGTAGCCGCCGGTGGCGTTGTTGAGCAGTTTCACCACGAGCCCCTCGGCCAGCGGCAGGCCAAGCCGGCTGCTCAACAGACCGCCCTTGGCCAAGCGCGGCGACACCACCGAGTCGCCCGCCGGAAGGGACAGTGATGTTTTTTTCCACGGCGTGAAGCCGGCCAGCAACACGTCGAACGCATCGCCCTTGTTGTCGAGCACCGCCCCCTCGCCCGGGGCCAGCGTCATGCCGGGCTGGCTCCACGCGTCGGTAAATGTGTTGGTCTCCCACTTGCCGGTGGCCGGGTTGAACTTGGCCAAGGTGCTGCCAGCCGGGACGCTGGGCAGAATGTCGGAGACGCGGTTGCCGCCGTTGGCCAAGGGATTGGCAATCAACGACTTGCCCGATGGCAGCGTCAGCGTCACGTAGCCGATCGCTCGGGCCGCGTAGCCGGTCTCATCCTCCCACATGCGAATGAACAGGTTGCGGACACCCTCCGGCCGGTTGAACGGCAGGCGCATCTCGCCCGATGCGCTGCTGTCGCTGGTGAACGCCTTCCAGTTTAGCAAATCGAGCGAGTAGTCGGAAGTCAGCGTCTTGCCGGGCCGACCGACCTGCACCCACTCGAGTTGGCCGACGGCGTTGATCGTCACGCTGCGATACTCCGGCGGCACGACCCCTCGCGTGAACGAGCCGGTGATCACCTTGTTCGCGTCCATCGTCACCGCCAACGGGTTGGCGATGCCGCTGGCCGCGCCGCTCCAGCCGGTGAAGACATATCCTTTTTTCGGGGCGGCGTTGAGCACCACGCGGGCCTTGTTCGGGTATGTCTCCAGATTCGGCGCGTATGAAACTGTGCCGTGTCCCGCCCCGGCTACACCCAGCGTGTAATGCACCGCAAGACTGGCGGTATCGCTGAGGATGTTGCCGAACGGTTTCCTGATGTAGACCGAGTAGTCGCCCGCGTTGGCCTGCTGCACGTTGGTCAACTCGAGCGTCGCGGCATTGGCACCGGCGATGTTCAAGCCATTGAACCGCCACTGGTACTCGAGTGGCGTACCGGTGGCCTCAACGCTGAACGCGACCGGCTGCCCGGCGATGCGCATGGCCCCGACCGGCTGCACGGCAATCTTCGGTGTGCCCTGTGAGTTTAGATTGATGTCGCGGTCCCAACTCGCCGCCGCGCTGGCCGTCACGCGGAAGCCCTGCGCGGCGGCCAAGCTCGGCTCGCCCGGGCTCCACGCGCCGTTGGCGAAGGTCGATGTGTTCCAGTCGCCGGTGGCGTTGTCGAGCAGCGCAACCTGCAATTCTTCAACGCCCGGGAAACCGAAGTCCGTCGTCAGGTCGCCTTCGATCGGTAGCGTGGCGGCGTGGTACGAAACGCCGCTTGGCAGCGGCGACGACAGGCTGCCCTGCACGACCGAACCGGTGAATTGCAGTGTCAGCGCGGCACCGGTGTTGTTGTCGAACATCGCCGCCTGGCCCGGCGCGACGACGAGGCCGGCTTCACTCCAGGCCTCACCGAACGTGCTCGCCTGCCACGAGGCGCCGTCCCAGGTAGAGACGGTCAGCTTGGCCGGACCGCCGGGCAGAAGGGTGGCGAGCGTGTTATCGCCCTTGGCCAAGGGATTGGACAACAACGACTTGCCAACGGGCACCTCGAGCAGCCGGTAGCCGACGATATTGTCCGAATAGCCCTTGCCCGTGACGAGCACGCGGAAATACATGCCCTTGGCCACGACCGG
>CAYWMH010000058.1:0-11322 GCA_964459315.1 uncultured Verrucomicrobiota bacterium | reverse complement strand
TTCCGGTTTTTCAGCCAGCGTTTTATGGAGGAGGATTGGTGGCACGACGCGCACCTGTTTGTGCCGGTGACACTGCCGAACGCTGCCAAGGGCAAACTGTTTCTCGCCAGCCATGTGCTGAATTGGCGTAAGATTCCCGGCGTGCTGCTCGAGGGCTACGGGCGGCAGACGGCGGCGCGCGTCGGCGTGGCGGTGCTGGTGTTCAAGCCGAACCCGGTGCAGCGGGAGTTCAACCGGCGCACCGGCCTCAGTTCGGAGCGCGAATGGCAGGAGGCCACGTTTGAGCGGTTCCGCAAGACCGGCGACGCGAACGTGGTGTCGATGGCCGGCATCATGAAGGCCAAGTGGCGGGCGTGGACGGCGGCCGAGGCGGTGTACGGAAAAAAATTCAACCAGGCGATCCTGGCCGGTGGCTCGAAGGCCGGCCTGTCGGTACGTGCGATGATGAAATATGACCCGCGCATCATCTCGGTGGTGTCGTCCGGCTCGATCCCGTTTGCCTCGCCGTCGATGCTCCGCAAGCTCACCGCACGCGACTCGTTTGCGCCATTTTTTGTGGAGCAGTTCAAGGTCAAGCCAAGCGACATCGCCACCGACACGATCCTGTTCAACCTTGGCTCGAATGACTTCAACGCCCACCCCACCGAGGCGCGCCGGGTGATGGAGCAACTGCGCGGTGATGCGCGGATTTACGTGCACCCCAACGGTGGCCACCCCGCGTTGGCGCCGCAGCAGGTCGGGGCCGCGCGCCTCTGGCTGCGGCACGTTATTTTTGGCGACACACTGCCGGACATCCGGCCGCCGGTGGTCGAGGCAGGGGAGGGGTCGCTTGGTTTCCGGGCCGTCATCGAGCAGCCCGAGGGCGTGGAGGCGGTGGAATTGTGCCACGCTTATTTCCGCGAAAAACCGTGGCCCGGCCCGGCCAGCCGCGAGGCCATGCCCCACAAGAACGCCAAGTGGAAAATCACCCCCTTGGTCAAGCGCGAAGGCCAATACACAGCGATGCTGGAAACCAAGGGCGTGGACCTAGGCCGGTTGCACTATTATATTCGAGCCCGCGTGCGGCTTGGCCAAGTGAGCGGCTGGCTCTCGAGTCCCGTGCATCAGTTACAGGAAAAACAATGAGATCAAGAAATGACTTTCGCATATCCGTTGTCGCCATGATTTGGTTGGCTACTGCCTTGACGCTTTTTGGACAGGCCGGCCGGGGCGGCATCATGCGCGTTCTTCCAATCATGACCGCGCTTGATGCCGATGGGAATGGTGAAATCTCCGCCGAGGAAATTGAGAATGCTGTGGCCGCAATCAGGAAGGTTGATAAAAACAAGGATGGCAAACTTACAGCAGAAGAATTGCGTCCGAACTTTGCTGCCAACAGGAGCGGCAGAGTTGGCAGTGGAAACTCCGATCGCTCCCGTGTCCCTCTCACCCAGCCGCTGAAACCACTTCCTCCAGTTGCAAAGCAAATTGAAGGAGTTTCAACCCGTGAGATTCTTCAGCTTTTTGGTGCAAAAGGGCGGCATGGGGGTACCGAACGCGAATTAGCCAACTACCGTCGAGTCTTTGGTTTCACTGATGCTGACAGGGACGGGCGGCATTCAAAAAAGGAATACATTGAGAACGGCGCCTATCTGACTCCCCAGTCAAGACAGGGCATTTTTCAGGCATCGGACACCAACAACGATGGCTTCGTTTCTGAGGCTGAGTATCTCGAAAATCGGCTTATCACTGACGAAGCGAAGTTGATATTCAGTGAGATGGACGCCAACGGCAACAACAGGTTGACCGCGAAGGAACTCTTGGCCAGTGGACAGCTAAAGGACAAGAAATTGGCCAATGGGGTTTTTAAGGCGTTGGACACCAACGGGGATGGGGAACTGATCATTCCAGAGTATCTGCGAGTTTGGGGTCGATGGGCAAGGCATTGACCTTTTGGCGCTCGTACTGCCTTAAAGTGGTCGGATAACGGAGGTGTTGCGGTAGTAATCGAGCAAGGTTTCGAGGCTGACGACGCCACCGCCCATGCCGCTTTTTTTCACGCCGGCGTACGGGACGCCGTGGACAACCACGTTGTGTGAGTTGATCCAGCCGTTGCCGGCCTCGAACTGGGACGCCACGCGCTTGCAGCGTGCGAGGTCGCTGGACCAGACGCTGTTGGCGAGGCCGTAGTCGGTGTCGTTGGCCAAGCGGATGCCTTCGCTCTCGTCGTTGAACGGCGCGAGGTAGGCGACTGGGCCGAAGATTTCCTCGCGCGCGGCGACGTTGTCGAGCGATCCGGCGAGCAGGGCCGGCTTGACGTAATGGCCGCCCTCGCAGCCTTCGATTTGCGCGGCACCGCCCTGGAGGACGGTCTCAGCACCGCCGGCTGCGCCTTTCTCGAGATAGCCGAGGACACGCTTGTGCTGGGTATCGCTGACGACCGGGCCCATTTGGGTCGCTTGGCCAAGCGGATGGCCAATCTGCACCGTCTTTAGCCGCTCGACGGCGGCATTCACGAAATCGTCGTAGATCGACTTTTGCACCAGCCAGCGGGTGGCGTCGCAACAGACCTGCCCGGTGTGAAAGGTGATTGCCTGTGCAAGCTTGTCGGCGGCTTCGGGAATGTCGACGTCGTCGAAGATCACCGCCGCGCCCTTGCCCCCCAGTTCAAGTTTCACCGGGATCAGGTTTTGCCCGCAGTCGCGCGCCACCATGCGGCCGACTTCCGGCGAGCCGGTGAAGGACATGCGGCAGAGGTTCGGGTTTCGTGACAGGGCGGCCCCGGTCACTTCGCCGACGCCGGGGATGACGTTGATCACTCCGCCCGGGATGCCGATCTCCTTGGCCAGATGCGCGACGTAGAGGGTGGAGAGCGGGGTGTCCTCGGCCGGCTTGACCACGCAGGTGTTACCGGCGGCCATCGCGGGGCCGATGCCCCAGCCGCAGAGCAGGAACGGGAAGTTCCACGGCACAATGAAACCACACGGCCCCCAGGCGTGGCGCACCACCGAGGCCTCGTGCCCGGCCACCGGGATGGCGGTGTCAAGGGAGAGGCCCTGTGCGAGGTTGCAAAAATAGCGAACCGTATCGATGAAGTTTTGGACGTCATCCTCGGCCTGTGCTGCGATCTTGCCACAGTCCAGCGACTCAATCTGGGTGATAATGAGCTTGTGTTGCTCGACGGCGTCGGCGAGTCGCATGAGGAGCACCCCGCGTTCGTTGGAGGGCAGCCTCGCCCAGTCGGCTTTGTCGAATGCTTCCTGTGCCGCCGCGACCGCTCTCTCAACATCGTCGGGTTGCATGTTGGCAACGCTGGCCAGTTTTTCCCCGGAGCCGGGGTCGTGGGTGTCGAACGTGTCGTTGTTGGAGGCGAACACCTCCTGGCCGCCGATCACGGCACCGTGGATTTTCTTCGACAAAAAAGCCTCCACCTCGGGCAGCAGGTCTTGGCCGGCAATGGTTCGTGTACTCATGGCAGCAGGATTCGTATCCGCGAATGGTGTCGGAATGTCGGGATACGGTCAAGTCATCAGGATGCGGCTAGGGGCGGTTGTTTGGCGTTGCGTTTGGGTGGGAATAGGTGGAGCCTTGGCCTGACCGACAACCAGAAAGGTAATCTTATGTGCAAAAAAGTGATCACCGGCGCGCTGCTTGGCGGTTTGGTTTTGTTTGTCTGGCAGTTTGCCGTTCACATGCTGCTGGGGATTTACGACGACGCCTTCGAGAAACTGAAGGATCCTGCAGCCGTGGAGGCGGTGTTAATGGACAACCTTGAAGGTGGCGGGATTATTGTGATTCCGCTACCCGAAACAGGCGATTCGGATGCCGAAGCCAAGGCGATGGAAAAAATAATCACTGGCTTCAGCCTGTTCGGCGCGGTGACTCTGGACGGGAGACACGGCTTCGGCCCCGCGCTTGGGATTCAACTTGCGCTCAACGTGATTGCCTCGGCGGTGCTGATGTTCGTGATGCTGGTGGCACAGCCCCGCACGCTGGGCACACGCCTGGCCCTGGCGCTTTGTTTCGGGGTGTTCGTGGTGCTGGTTGGTGTGCTGCCGAATTGGAATTGGTTGGGATATAGCCTGGGTTACATCGGAGGGCAGATTGGCGAACTGATCGTTGGCTGGGCGCTGGTCGGTCTGGTCTTGGCCAAGGTCTTGGGGGGAAGCACCTCATCGTAAGACTGAACGATGCGTCTGGCCAAGTGTCAACTTCGGGGCTTCACGCTGATTGAGCTGCTGGTGGTGATCGCCATCATCGCGATTCTCGCCGGGCTTTTGCTCCCGGCGTTGAGCAGGGGGAAGGCCAAGGCGACTGGCATCAGTTGCATGAACAATCTGCGGCAAATGAGTTTCTCATGGACGATGTATGCCGATGACCACGACGGCCGGCTCGTGCCGAACGCCGTGTTCCCGACGCGCAACCGGTCGTGGGTGAAAGGGTGGCTCAATTACGCGCAGTCGGTGCCGGACAACACCAACACGGTCTACCTCATGCAGAGTCACCTTTGGCCGTACCACCGTAGTCTCGGCGTGTGGAAATGCCCCGCCGACAAGAGCACATCGCGGCACGGAGGCAAGCAGTTGCCGCGTGTACGGAGCATCTCGATGAACGGCTTCCTCAACCCGCCGGCGTTGCAGGGTTGGCAGGCCGGTTACCGGCCGATCCGCAAGCTCTCTGATGCCGCCGGCAAGTCGTTGAGTGAGCTTTACGTGGTGCTCGATCAGCGGGAGGATCGTATCAACAACGGTTATTTCGCCGTGGACATGACCGGCTACAACCCACGCAATCCCGGCTCAACCCGATGGGTCGATTATCCGGCGAGCTACCACAACAACGCCGGTGGCGTGACGCTGGCCGACGGACACGCGGTCATCAAAAAATGGCTCGATCCGCGCACCTCGGTGCCGATCCGCAAAGGGGGCAATATCCCTATCTTCGTTCCCTCGCCGCGCAACGCCGATATTCTCTGGCTGCAGCATCGCTCCGCCCCGCCGAAGCGCCCCCGCCGCTGAACGCGCTTGGCCAAGCGCAAAACGGGACTCGTTTCGGCGCGGCAACTGTGGCTCAATCGCGGGCCGCAACATTTTTTCCGCAACATGAAAATGGTTTCATGCCTTTGTCTGCTGGTCGGCGGCCTCTGTTTGCCCGCCGCCGGGCCGAAACTCGATCTAGACGGGGAGGATATCGTCGTGTTCCTCGGCGGCACGGACATGGTGCGCGCCCAGCGCAGCGGCCACCTGGAGACGCTGCTGGCGTGGCGTTTCAAGAATGATCCACCCCGGTTCCGCGACCTGTCTTGGGAGGCCGACACGGTGTTTGCGCTGGGCACGGAGACCGACCGCTGGCGCAGCGGCGGCTATCGCGGCGTCAAGGGACTCGGCAGCCTGGAGGCGCAACTGGCCCGGCTCAAGGCGACCGTCGTGATCGTTCAACTGGGCAAGAACGAGGCCTTCGCCGGGGCCGCCGGGGTCGATGCGTTTGGCCAAGCGGCCGACCGACTGTTCACGCGTCTCCTCGGCGAGGGCCGCCGGCTGGTGGTCATTTCGCCAACGCCGTTTGAGCAGGCAATCAACGAGAACAACGGACAACTGTTGCCTGATTTGAGTGAGCGCAACGCCGACCTCGCCCGTTATGTTGATGCACTTCGCTCCCGGGCGGAACAAGACGGGGCAATGTTTGTCGACCTGTTTTCCGGAGCCACGACGGCGTTCACGCGCAACGGCCAGCATGTGGCGCCGGACCAGCAGGCGGCGTTTGCGCTGCACCTGGCGTCGGCACTGGGCGTGGAGCGGCCGGGCGGGTTCGCCGGACTCGAGCCGTTGCGGGTGGCGGTGCGCGAGAAGCACCGGCTGTGGTACGACTATTGGCGCCCGGCCAACTGGAAATGCCTGTTCGGCGACGACAACCGGCGCGTGTTCAGCATTGGCAACGGGCAAAACGTCCCGAGCATCCGCGACGAGCGGGACAGGCTCCCGGCGCTGGTTGGCGCCGCGGAGGTGAACGTGGCCGCCGTGGCCAACGGCTTGGCCAAGCCGAGGGTCGCGCAGCAGCCCCCGCTGCCGCCGCCGACCCCGGCCCTCTCCCCGGAGGAGGAACGGAAGGCGTTCCAGCCGGCGGCCGGGCTGGCCGTCAACCTGTTTGCGTCGGAGGCCAACGGCTTGGCCAACCCGCTTGCGATGCGATGGGATGCGCGCGGGCGGATGTACGTTGCCTGCACCTGGTCGTATCCGCACTTGAAACCGGGCGAGATTCCGAACGACAAAATCATCCAGCTCACCGACGCTGACGGCGATGGCCAGGCGGATCGAGCGACGGTGTATGCCGATGGCCTGAATATCCCGACGGGCCTGGAGACGACCGGGGATACGCTGTTCGTGGGGCAGGGGACGGAGTTGCTGATGCTGCGCGATCTTGATGACGACGGCCAGGCGGACGAACGGCAGGTTTTGCTGAGCGGGTTCGGCACCGGCGACACGCACCAGGCGATCAACTCGTTCACGTGGAGCCCGGACGGCGAGCTGTTCTTCTGCCAGGGCGACGGCATCGAGTCGCGCGTGGAGACGCCGTGGGGCGTGTCGTCCCTTTACCAGGCCGGGGTGTACCGGCTGCGGCCGCATCGCCTGCAACTGCACGGGTTGCTCGACGATTTCATGGGGCCGGGGAATCCGTGGGGCGTGGTGTTCGACGACTGGGGCCAGTCGCTGGTGGTCGACGGCGCGGGCGGGGTCTCGTTTCTCACGCCGGCCCGGATCCCGGCGAAGCACCGGCTGCGGCTCGACCGCATCGGCAAGCCGGGCGGCTACTGCGGGGTCGAGATGATCAACGGCCGGCATTGGCCGGAGCCGATGCGCGGCCAGTTTGTGCTGAACGATTTCAAGTCGAACACCGTGCGCCGCTTCGAGCTGAGCCCGGACGGCTCCGGCTACCGGCTCGACTGGAAGGAACCGGTGCTTAAGTCGAGCCACCGTAACTTCCGGCCGGTGGACATCCGCATTGGCCCGGACGGCGCGATCTACATCGCCGACTTTTACAACACGATCATCTGCCACCAGGACGACTATTTCCGCGACCCGACGCGCGACCTGCACCACGGCCGCATCTGGCGGTTGACGGTGAAGGATCGCCCGCTCGCTCCCCGGCCAACGATCGAAGGGGCCGACTGGACGGAACTGGTTGAACAACTCAAGTCTCCCGAGCGGTGGGCGCGGCAGCAGGCCAAGTTTCAGTTGGCCCGGCATCATCCCCCGATTCAATTGGCCAACCTGGCGCTTCAGTTTGTGGAGGGGCTGGAGCGGGACGACCCTATGCACGACCGTCATCTGCTTGAGGCGCTGGCGCTTTGCGCGATGGCCGAGGCCGTGGAGCCGCGCCTGCTCGAGCGCGTGCTGCGTGCCGACGATCACCGGGTGCGCGCGTTTGCCGCCCGCATCGCGGGGCGTTGGCACGATCGCTTGGCCAACGCGCCCGGCCTGTTGAAAATCGCGGCGGACGACGCCCATCCGCTCGTGCGGCTTGAGGCGGTGTTGGCCTGCGGCCAGGTGCCGCAGGCCGACTGCATCCGGTTGGCCGCCCTGGCCGTGACGAACCATCCGCGTGACAAGTGGATCGAATACGCCTTCACACAGGCGGTGCGGCATCAGCAGCCGGTTTGGATGGCGGCGCTGACGGGCGGCGAGCTGGATTTCGGACAGGATCTCCGCGCCCTGTCGGCCGTGCTGGAGAAGGGCGGTTCTAGACAAATGCTCTCCAAGCTGATGAGCCTGGCCCAGTCCGACGCGATTGAAGCCGACGGATTCAGGGGCATTTTTCAGGGCATCGCCAGCCTCGGCGGCCCTGGGGAAATCCGTGCCCTGTTCGAGCCCGGTTTCCACAAGACCCCCGAGAGCCAGGCCGTCGCGTGGGCGGTGCTGAACGCCTCCCCGCGGGGCGTGAAGCCGGAAGGCGATCTCGCCGAGATCCTTCGTCCGGCCCTCTCGGGTGGCCAAGCGCCGTTGACGGTGGAGGCGCTTGGTCTGGCCAGCCGCTGGCGTGTGGACGGGTTGCACGATGCGGTCGCGGCACTGGTGGATAAGCCTCAAACCCCGGCGGCGATTCGGGTGGCTGCGGTTCGAGCGCTTGGCCAACTGGGCGGTAACGACACCCGGCGCCTGGCCCGGCTGGTCGACTCGCCCGACTTATCGGACGAACTGAAATGGGCCGCGCTCGACAGCCTGAGCCGCGTGGACATGAGCGCGGCGGCGGCCCAAGGTGCGGAGTTGCTGGCGCTTGGCCAAGCGACGACCGGGGTGCTCTCCCCGTTTTTAAGCCGCGAGGGCGGCGGCGAGGCATTGAGGGCCGCCTTGGCCAAGCGCAGCCTTGGCCCGGCGGCGGCGGCCGCCGCCTTGGCCAAGCTGCGGTCGCTGGGTGCCAGCGAGGCGAGGTTGCTGGAGTACCTGAGCCGGGCGGCCGGCAGCCAGAACTCCGTGCCCCCGTACAGCGCGGAATTCGTCGCGGCCCTGGCCAGCGAGTCGGCCAAGGGCGACGCGGCGAACGGCCGCCGGTTGTTTCAGGCGGCCGGCTGCGCGGTGTGCCACAGCCTCGGCGGGGCGACCAATGGCGGCGTCCCGTTCATCGGGCCGGAACTCAGCACGATCGGCAACACGCTCAGCACACCGCGGATCGTCGAGGAGGTGCTTTGGCCGGGGCGGCACGTGAAGGAGGGCTTCAGCCTGGCGCGGGTGACCACCCAAACCGGCGAAGTGCACACCGGCTACGAGCAGCGGTCGCGCTCGGAAGACCTGTTTTTACGTCCGCTTGGCCAGTCGGGGACGATCCGGATTCCGCGTGACACCATCCGCTCGCATGAGCAGATGGGCAGCGCCATGTTGCCCGGGCTCACTGCGGGCTTGCAGCGCGGGCAACTGCGCGATTTGATCCGCTTCCTTGCCGGGCAGGGCCGGAACTGATTTTGGCATGAAAACCTCCCTTTGCCTGACGGGTGCCTTGGCCGCGACGCTGTGCGCCGGCGCGGCCAAGCCGAACTTCGTCATCATCATGGCGGACGACATGGGCTACAACGCAACGAGCGCCTACGGCGGCTGGCTCAAGACGCCGCACCTCGACCGCATGGCGCGCGAGGGCATGCGCTTCACCGACTACCATTCGAGCGGCGTGGTGTGCAGCCCGACACGCGCCGGGCTGCTGACCGGTCGTTACCAGGAACGGGCCGGGGTGCCGTCGGTCATCAACGCCGACCCGAAGGTGCCGGATCACCACCGCGGCCTGTGGCCCAGCGAGCAGACGTTCCCGAAGCTGCTGGCCAAGGCCGGCTATCCGTCGGCCCTTTTTGGCAAGTGGCATCTTGGCTACAAGAAAAAGTTCAACCCGATGCATCACGGCTTCGCCGCATTCCGCGGGTTCATCAGCGGGAACATCGATTACCTGTCGCACTACGACCGGATGGAAGTGTACGATTGGTGGGACGGCCTTGATACGGTCGTGGAGGAGGGCTACTCGACGCACTTGATCACGAAACACGCACTGCGGTTCATCGACCAAAACAAGGCGCGGCCGTTCTGCCTGTACGTCGCGCATGAGGCGGTGCACTCGCCGTTCCAGGGGCCGGGCAGCCCGATCGAGCGAGGCCCGAAAAAGGATCGCGGTAAAAAGAAAACCCCGCGCGAGACTGCCTTCGTGCAGATGATGACCGCGATGGATGAGTGCGTTGGCCAGGTCCTCGACAAGTTGGTTGAGTTGAAGATCGCGAAAAACACTCTGGTGATTTTTTGTTCCGACAACGGCCATGCCTTCATGGGCGGCCCGGAGGGGTACCGGTTCCCGTTGCGCGGCCGGAAGGGCTCGGTGTGGGAGGGCGGCCACCGCGTGCCGGGCGTTGCGTGGTGGCCGGGCCGGATCGAGCCGGGGCGGGTGAGCGACGAGATGGTCATCTCGCTCGACCTCATGCCGACTATGCTCGACTTGGCTGGGGCCAAGGCATCTAAGGGGCACGCGTTTGACGGCGTTAGCCTTCGCCCTGTGTTGCTTGAGGGTAAGTCGCTTGGCCAACGGCGGTTTTTCTGGAAAGGCCAGGCGATGCGCGACGGCCCATGGAAATTTGTGGCCGGCAACAAGGGCGGGTTGTTCAAACTCGATGACGACCCCGGCGAGTCGATGAACTTGGCCAAGCGGTATCCCGCCCGGGCCAAGCGCATGGCCGCCGCGCTGGAGGCGTGGAAGCGCGACGTGGCCAACGGCGCCACGCCACAGCCGGACCACGCCGCCGCCAGCCGCAACCGATGATGCTGGCTGCACTGCCAACAGCGGATGTTGTTGTCCTGTTTGTCTACTTCGCGCTGTTGATCGGCGCGGGTTTTTATTTCCGCAAACGCAGTGGCACGGTGGACGGTTTCACGGTCGCCAACCGGTCGCTGCCGGGCTGGGTGGTCGGCCTCTCGGTCTTCGGCACGTACCTCAGCAGCAACACGTTCATCGGCTTTCCCGGTAAGGCGTACAGCACGAACTGGAACGGGTTCGTGTTCGCGCTGTCGCTGCCGATCGCGGCGTTCATCTCGGTGAAATGGTTCGTGCCGTTTTATCGGCGGCACGCCGGGCTGTCGGCGTACGAGCATTTGGAGACGCGGTTCGGTGCCTGGGCGCGTGTGTATGCGGTCGTCTGTTATCTGCTGACGCAGGTGTCGCGGGTGGGGACGATCATGTTCGGCGTATCAGTCGGGCTGCACGCGCTGACCGGCTGGGACATCGCGGCGATCATTCTCGTCTCCGGCTTCGCCGTGACGCTGTACACGCTGATGGGCGGCATCGAGGCGGTGATTTGGACCGACGCCATCCAGAGCGTGATCCACACGCTGGGGGCTGTCGTTGTGGTCGTGCTGATTCTCACCGGCATGCCGGAGGGGCCGGGGCAGGCTCTCCGCTTAGCCAACGACGCCGGCAAGTTCAGCCTTGGTGATTTCGGGGCCAGCCTCGCGCCGGTGGCACCGTACGCGCAATCCACCTTTTGGGTTATGCTCGCGTATGGCGTGGTGATGAACCTGACCAACTTCGGCATCGACCAAAATTTCGTGCAGCGCTACCACGCCGCCGACTCCGAAAAAGCGGCCGGTCGTTCCGTCTGGATGGGGTCGCTGCTGTACATGCCGGTGGCGTTGATGTTCTTTTTCATCGGGGCCATCCTGTTTTCCTATTATGAAGCCAACCCTGAACTGCTGCAGGAGGTGAAATTGGCCAAGGCGGCCGAGAGGGTGGCGGAGACACGCCCCAGCTTGGCCAACGGCTCGCCGGAAGCGTTCGCCGCGGCCAAGCGCTTGGCTTCCGGGATGCAGCCGGTCGACTACGGCGATA
>CAYWMH010000057.1:7043-11427 GCA_964459315.1 uncultured Verrucomicrobiota bacterium | reverse complement strand
GCCATGCTTTACGGCTTGGGCCGTCCACGGTCTTCTGCGTGGCGGTGTAGGCGTGGATGGTGGTCATCAGCCCCTCGGCGATGCCGAAGCCCTCCTTGAGCAGCACATGCACGACTGGCGCGAGACAGTTGGTGGTGCAGGAGGCGTTGGAGACGATGTGGTGGTTGGCGGCGTCATACAGGTTGTCGTTTACACCCATCACGACGGTCAAGTCCTCGCCTTTGGCCGGGGCGGAGATGATCACCTTCTTGGCACCGGCCTCGATGTGGCCGCTGGCCTTTTCGGCGGCGGTGAACAGGCCGGTGGACTCGATCACGACATCCACACCGAGTTCCTTCCACGGCAGGCCGCTTGGTTCGCGGGCGCTGACCACCTTGATCTCGTCGCCGTTGACAATGAGGGTGTCATCCCCTTGGTGGGTGACTTCGCCGGGGAAGGTGCCCTGCGTCGAGTCGTATTTCACGAGGTAGGCGAGGTTGTCGGCGGGGACGATGTCGCCCACGGCGACCACGTCGATTGCGTCGCCGACGAGGCCCTGTTCCACCATTGCACGATATGCCAAGCGGCCGATTCGGCCGAATCCGTTGATTGCTACTTTTACTGCCATGTCAAAAATTTGAGTTTGTCAGGTTGCTCCCGGAAATCGGGGGAGGGATGCTAACGGCGATTGCCCCGGCGTCAACGCGATTTTGAAAAAACTTCCCGCGCTTGGCCAAGTGGAAGGATCCGCTGGGCGGGTTGGGGTGATTTCTTCAGGGGGTAAATACAGGTTTTAACGCGCTTGGGATGGGGATAATTGTTTTTTCGCGTTTTTTGATCGTTTTCAGTTCCAGCACATCGGTGAAGCGTAACCGGATCAACCCGAGGAAATGAACATGCTTGTCGTAAGCCCCACCAAGCAGTGCCCTCGAGGAAAACACGTGTTCCCGGCTGTCGGCCCGATAGGCCACAAGGGAGACCTTGGCCACCGAGAAGCTGTTTTCTTTCTTGAAAAACGCCAATTCGGGCAGTGCCACCGCAGCTCCGGTCAGTGGGTTGGGTAACGCCTGATCCTCCGCGATCCCGAACGTCACCGCGGCGGTGTCCAGCGAGTTGGCCCCGCTGCGAACCTCGACGATCATCTGGGCCTGTGCAACATCATCGACAACCAGCACGCCGTTGGAGAAGAGCAGGTCACGGAGCGAGCCGATGAGGTATTCCTGGTCGAGCGACTTCAGGTATTGCTCCGAGAGAAATACCTTCACTCCCCGCAGGCGGCGGATGGCCTCCATGTCGAGTTCATCGAGCGCGCGGTCGATGGCGGTGCTCAGCAGTAACTGTTCGCCGACGCTGCGGGCCGGCTCGGTCATTCGCTGTTTGTTTACACAGCCCGTGGCCAGACCGGCGAGCAATGCAATCGCAACTGAAGTGTACAATCTCATCAAAAAATCAGGCGTTGGCCTTGTCGTGCAGGATCGCTGCCTCGAGGCCGAGGATGTACGACGCTACGCCGAAGCCGTTAATGCTGCCGATGCAGGCCTGGGCGATGATCGACTTGCGCCGGTACGCCTCCCGGGCGTGGACGTTAGTCAGGTGAATCTCGATGGCGTTCACGCCCGCACCGGTGATGGCGTCCTTGAGCGCGATGCTGGTGTGTGTGTACGCCGCGGCGTTGAGGATCACGTAGTCGTAATTGCCGGCGGCTTGCTGCACTTGCGTCACCAGTTCGCCTTCGTGGTTCGACTGGTGAAACGTCACCTCGACATTATGCCGCCCGGCGTGTTCGCGAACCATTCCCTCGATGTCCGCCAGCGTCATGCTGCCGTAAATCTCCGGTTCGCGCTGGCCCAACAGGTTCAGGTTGGGGCCGTTCAGGAACAATGCCTTCATATCCCGGCGGATTGTTATTCAGTCGCCGCGCTTTTGTCGAATCGATTCGGCGGCTCGGCCAGCAGCCAGCCCAGCATTAGCCAGGCCGGCCAGGCCAAGGCCGGGATGTACAGGCCGAACTCGACAAATCCCTGCAGCACCCACGCGAGCAGGCCCAGCCGTGCCGCCATCCGCACCGGATCGTCCATTCGCCGCCGGGCCAGCAACCAGACCGCCCACCCGACGAACGCCGCGTAAAGTGCAAACCCCGGCCAACCGGAGTCGCTCGCCTGCTGCAGATAGTCGTTGTGAGTCAGCCGCGTCGGCTCGGCGTCGGGCGCGCGGTGCCGCTTGTACGCGAGTTGAAAAGTCCCCGGCCCGGTGCCAAGCAGCGGCTCCTCCATCGCCGTTTGTGCGGCGGCGCGCCAGTAGCCAAACCGCGCCCCGACACTGGTCGCCCCGCGATCAAAATAGTCGGCGTACTTTACCGCGAACCCCACCAAGCCCAGCACCATCGCAGCGCCGGCCAACCCCAGCTTCAGTTTGTTGGAGAGCGGCCAATGCAAAAACCAGGCGCCGAGCAGCACGACCGCAATCAGCCAACCGGCCTTCGAACCAGACCAGTAAAGACAGGCCAAGCCGACCACCGCCAGCCCAAGCGCCAGCGCGATGCGGAGCCTCCCCCCCCGCGGTTGGCCAAGCAGCAGGCCGAGCGACACCGGCAGCAGCAGCAGGATCACCCCGGCCAGCGCGTTCGGGTAAAACATGTGTCCGTAAAGCCGCGTGCTGTACATGCGCTTGACCAATTCGAGCGGAAGCTGACGCACCTTGGCCGCGGTCTCCCGGGGCAGCATGGCAATCTGTTTCTCGATCTCCGGCGGGATGGCCCCGGTCGATTCCCGCGCCTTGGCCGAAACTTTTTCCGGGTCAAGTTTGCCGGACTCGATTTCCGCGATGATGCTGTCGCGAGTCTGCTCAAGTCCGCCGAATTTCTCGACGCACGCGTCCGCGAGATTCAGCAGCAGGCCAAGCGCCGCTCCCCACAGCGCCAGCTTGGCCAAGCTCATCCGGCCCAGCACGAACAGCCCCAGGTAAAACGCCGCGAGGCACGAGGCAAAGTGAATCACGGTTGCCTGCGATGTGACCGGGTTTTCCGTCTGCAACAGTGAGAGCAACTGCCACCCCAGCCAGGCGGCGGGCAGCCAGGCGAGCCATCGGGGCTCGCCGGTCGGCAGCCGCAGTCTCGGCTTGCCCAAGCGCGAAAAACCGAGTACGCACGCCAGTCCCAGCACGGCAAGAATCCCGAGATATGGGCGGGCGTTAGAGCGGTTTTCCTCCCCCAAAAGCACGAACTTCGGCGGATGCAGGTAGTCGAGGATGACCGGGTTGCCGAACAGGAACAGCGCGGTGAAAAGCCAGACGCCGGTCAGGATCAAAAAGACGCGGTCCTTTTGCGCTGGTGTGTCGGCGAGCATCGGCCCGGTTACAGTTTGAGTTTGAGGAGGCCGACCTCAAGCGCGAGCGCCTCCTGGACGTTGGTCTTCTCAAGCAGGCGCTGCGTGGTCTCGATCGATTGCAGGTTCTCGAGTGCCTGCGCCGGGGTCAGCCGTTGGCCGATCGCCTCCGAGGTGTCAGCCCAATCCTGAAAGTGCAGCAGCTCCCGGCTCTGCCGCAGCGCCGCCAGCCAGACGTCACGCAGCCACCATTGCAGTCCCGTCAGGAAATCGCCGCGCTGACGCCGGTACTCGGCGGCGATGGCGGCCTCTAGTTGCTGCTTCAGTTTTTCCCGGAGCGCCGGCTCGAGGTCGTCGTGCCGGTTCAGCGGCGACGTCTCCTCCTGCGATTCCTCGATGCGGTCGCGCTTGGCCGACAAATGTTCCATCAAGCTGCCGAGCAGCCGGTAACGGCCCATGAACCCCTCATCCGTCTCGGCGCTCATCCCGACGAACGACCGCAGCCAAGCCGTGTCGCTGGCCTCGAGTTGTAAGTCGGCCTCGCCACCGAAGTTCACCCGCATGCAGCGGGAGCGGATTGTCTCCCCAAGCTGGTCGGGGTGGACACTCAACAGGATGAACACCGTCCGTTCCGGCGGCTCCTCCAGCGTCTTGAGGAAGGCGTTGTACGTCGGGCCGGGCATGCGGTCGGCCCCGGGGATGATCGCCACCTTGTAGCGCCCCTCGGTTGGCTTGAGGGAGACCTTGCGCGCAAGGTTGCGGACCTGCTCGATGCTGATGATGCGGGATTTTTTCTCCGGCCGCACGAAGTCGAGGTCGGGGAAGTTGCCCGAGTTGACCTTGCGGCATGGGATGCAGCCGCCGCACGGCTCGAGCGGGATGCCGGTCTCGCCGGTCGCGGTCGGGGAGGTGCAGTTCAGCGTTCGTGCCAGCCTGGTGGCGTGGGCCTCGAGTTCCTCGATTGAGCCGCCGGTAAACAGGTAGGCGTGCCCCAGTCGTCCGTTGGTCAAGCTTCGGCGGAGCTGATCGTTGGCGTCGGCGGCGGTCGTTTGCGATGCGTCGGACCCGGGCGCGTTATACCG
>CAYWMH010000057.1:0-7033 GCA_964459315.1 uncultured Verrucomicrobiota bacterium | reverse complement strand
GAGAAGGCGGTGATCGCATCGGAGCTGCTGTCTGAAGTCTGGCCGCTGCTGGAGGGCGGCTGCGGCGTGTTGGACACGGGCGCGTTATACCGCCCGAGCTTGGCCAAGGCGATTCCGGAGTTGGTTTTCGCCGCTTGGCCAAGTGCGTTTCTTGCCACTGGCGGGAATGACAGGCATGATGCCCGCGCATGAACCGGATCGAGGAACGGTTTCAACGCCTCAAGCGGGAGGGACAAAAGGGATTCGTGGTGTACATCGGTGCGGGCGACCCCGATCTGGATGCGACGCACGACCTGGCGCTGGCGTTCGACGAGATCGGCGTCGATGTACTCGAGTTGGGTGTGCCGTTCAGTGACCCGTTGGCCGATGGACTCGTCAACCAACTGGCGGCCCAGCGCGGACTCGACGCCGACACCACGCCGGATGGCGTCCTCGAGACCGTGACGAAAATTCGTGGGACATCGCAGATCCCGATCGTCCTGTACGTTTACTTCAATATTTTGCACAAGCGCGGGCTGGCGGCGTTCGTGCAGGCGGCCGCGAAGGCCGGGGTCGATGGTTTGCTTGTGCTCGATCTGCCTCCGGAGGAGTCGGAGGATTACGAGTCGCTGATGGCTGACGCCGGGTTGTGCCCGATTTATCTCGTCGCGCCGACCACGCCACCGGATCGGGTGGAATTGATCGTCAAACGCGGCAAAGGGTTCATTTATTACGTGTCGCGTGAGGGCGTCACCGGCATGCAGCAAACCGTCTCCGACACCATCGGGCCGATGACGCAGCTCATCCGCGAGCACACCGACATCCCGATCGCCGTCGGCTTCGGCATCTCGAACCCGCAGCAGGCCGCCGAGGTGGCGCAGAACGCCGAGGCGGTAGTCGTTGGCAGCGCGATCGTCAACCAAATCGCCGGCAACGGCCAAGCCACCGACCTCGTGCCAACCGTCAAGGCCTTCACCGCTAACCTCATCAGCGGCATTCGGTGATTCATCCCGACTATGCAACGAAACGATCGCTACATCATCATCATGGCCGGGGGGCGGGGCGAACGCTTCTGGCCCGTGAGCCGAGAGCGCAAACCGAAGCAACTCATCACCCTGCTAGGCGGGCGGTCATTCCTGCAGCAGACCGTCGATCGCGTGAAACCGGTCGCACCGCTCGATAACATTTTCATCATCACCAACGCCGTGCAGGCCGCCGCCGTGAGCCGGCAACTGCCGGAGTTGCCCAAGCGCAACATCATTGGTGAGCCGTGCGGGCGCGACACCTGCGCCGCCGTCGCGTTGGGAGCGGCGTTGGTCGGTGCCCAGTCCGAGAACGGCGTGATGGCCGTGCTGCCGGCCGCCCATGTCATTCCGGACGCGGCCAGGTTCCGCCGAGTGCTGATCGACTCGATGCGCTTGGCCAAGCGCGAGCCGGCGTTGGTCACCATCGGCATCCACCCGCACGAGCCGGCCACCGGCTACGGCTACATCCAAGTCGGGGGCAAACTGGCCAGCGCCTCGGCCAAGTCGCTCAAGTCCAAATTTTTTAACGCAAAAAAATTCGTCGAGAAACCGAATCTTGCCACGGCCAAGCGCTACCTGAAGAGCGGCCAATACCGGTGGAACGCCGGGATGTTCATCTGGTCATACGGAACCATCGCCGGCGAGTTGCGGCGACTGCAGTCCAAGCTGTTCGCCGCCGCCGATAAATGGCGGGGCATCCGCGGCTTGGCCAAGCTCAACGCCGCCTTGGCCAGGGACTATCCCAGGTTGGAAAAGATCTCCGTCGATTACGCCATCATGGAGAACGCGCAAAACATCGTCTGTGCGGACGGCGACTTCGGCTGGGACGACCTCGGCTCGTGGCCGGCGCTGGCGCGGCACCTCAAGCCGGACGCTGCCGGTAACTGCGCCGTCGGCGACCTTGTGGAGGTCGACTCGGCAAACAATGTCGTGTTCGACGCCCGCACGCGCCGTCGCACACCGATCGCGTTGGTGGGCGTTCGCGACACGATCGTCGTGCAGACCGACGACGCCATGCTCGTCGCCCACCAGTCCGAGTCACAAAAAATCAAGCAGATCGTCGCCCAACTCGCCAAAGACAAGCGCTTCAAACAGTTGGTTTGACTCACGCTCCCGATCCTGATTTGTTTGCTCTGACGAAATGACTTCTACGCTGCATTATGACAACGCGCGGATAGCGCAGCAGCTTTTCAACAACAACCCGAAAAACCTCCAGATGCTTGAGGCGTGCCTCGGCGTGAAGGCGACCAGTCGCGACGGCTGGATCAAACTGGACGGCGACGAGGCCGGGGTGGTAACGGCGACTGGGCTGTTTCAGTCGCTCGAGAATGCGGTCAAGGCCGGGGTGGTGGTCCGCAACCGGGACTTTGCCTACGCGCTGAACACCGTGGCCAGCGACGGGGCGGAGGCGCTGAACGGGCTGTACTCGCTCACGCTGCAAACGTCCACGCGCAAGCCGTCGGTCAATCCGAAAACGCTTGGCCAAAAACGCTATCTCGAGGCGATCCAGGATCACGACATCACCTTTGGCATCGGGCCGGCCGGTACCGGCAAGACGTTCCTGGCGATGACGATGGCGGTCATCGCGTTGAAGCAGGAGAAGGTGTCGCGGATTGTTCTCACGCGGCCGGCGGTCGAGGCCGGCGAGGCGCTGGGCTTCCTGCCGGGCGACCTTTACGAAAAACTGGCGCCGTATCTGCGGCCGCTGCATGACGCGTTGCAGGATTTGCTGCCGATGGAGGAGGTGCAGAAACAGATGGAACGCGGCATTGTCGAGATCGCGCCGCTGGCCTACATGCGGGGCCGCACACTCAACAACGCCTTCATTATTTTGGACGAGGCCCAAAACTCGACCGCCGAGCAGATGCTGATGTTCCTCACGCGGCTCGGCTTCAACTCCAAGGCGGGCATCAACGGCGACCCGACACAGATCGACCTGCCGCCGAGCAAGACCTCCGGCATCATCGAGGCGAAACAAGCCCTCGCAAAGGTCGACGGCATTGCCCTGTGCGAACTCGACAAGCGGGACGTCGTGCGGCATCCGCTCGTCCAGCGGATCGTGCAGGCGTACGACAATCACCGCAACGGCGGCGGTTGATGCCGCACTTGGCCAAGCGACCCGCCGATGTCCCTAACCGTCCGCAGCCGTCAATCGAGCCACCCGGTGGATGCGTGGCGGTTGCGTCGCTTGGCCAAGTGGGCGCTGGCCGAGAGTGATCCCGGCAAAGCGGTTGACTTGGACGCGCACGCACTTCGCGTGTTCCTCGTCGATGAGGCGGAGATGGCCCGGGCCAATTGGGAGCATCTCCGGCACGAGGGGCCGACGGACGTGATCACGCTCGATTTCGGTGGCGAAGCGGGCGATGCGCCCCGACCGGAGCCGTTGCTGGGCGAGATTTTTATCTGCCCGGTCGTTGCGGAGGCGTTTGCGCGGGAGCACGGCACCACTTGGTCGGAGGAGGTGGCGAGGTATTTGATTCACGGCATTCTGCATCTGCGCGGATACGATGACCGCAATGCCACCCGCCGAAAGAGGATGAAACGGGAGGAGGAGCGGCTGGTGCGCGCGGCGGCGGTGTGCTTTCCCTTGAGCCGCTTGGCCAAGCGGGGTACGGTGCTTGGCAGATGAGCAAGCGGGTTACGTTGCTGGGGCGGTCGCGCCGGAATTTTTTCACCGGCCTTGCGGTTGTGCTGCCGGTGGTCATCTCGATCAGTTTAGCACTCTGGTTGTTCAATCAGGCAGCAGGTGTTTCTGACATTCTGCTTTTCCCTTTCAATCATGTCCCGGGTTTGGAGGCGGGGTACATTTGGAAGGATTCAATCAACGGCGAGCGGGGTGAGGAACTGTATTGGTGGTGGGAAGTGGTGGCCATCCTTGAGGCTGTCGTGCTGATCGGCCTGCTTGGTTTTTTGACGCGCTACTACGTCGGCAAAAAACTGGTGCAGCTGATGGATTATGTGCTGATGAACGTGCCGCTGCTCGGCAAAATCTACGGCACGGTCAAGCAGGTCAACCAGGCATTCACCTCGGAGAAGAAATCGAGTTTCAAGCAGGTGGTCATGGTGGAATTTCCGCGCAAGGGGCTGTTCTCAGTCGGCTTCGTCACGGCGGAGCAGGTCAAGACCGACGAGGGCGAGAGCATCATCAGCATCTTCGTGCCGACGACGCCGAACCCGACCACCGGCTTCCTGCTCGTGCTGCCGGAGAGCAAAGTTGTCAAGCTCGACATGTCGGTCGCCGACGGCATCAAGTACATCGTCAGTCTCGGTGCCGTGCCGCCGGAAAACGCGGGCGGCGTCCAGGCGGCGTTCAAGGCGGAGGCGGCGAGGATGCTCTCCGATGGATGAGCGCGCCACCGGGCTGGTTCTGCGTGTTTTTCCGCTGACGGAGACGAGCCTCGTGGTCCATTGGCTCAGCCCAGAGGCCGGTCGCATCTGCACCGTGGCCAAGGGGGCGCGTCGGGCCAAGTCGCCGTTTCGCGGCAAGCTTGACCTTTTTCACCTCGCGGAGTTCAGCTTCCGGCGTAGCCGCCGTTCCGATCTGCACACACTTTGCGAAGTCGCGTTGCAGGATACCTTCCCCCATCTCCGCACCGATGTGGATCTGCTCGACTGCCTCGCCCGCGCAGCCAAGCTGCTGAACCGAGCGACCGAGGAGCAGACACCACTGCCGGCCGAGTTCGGCCTGATGCTGGAACTGGTGCGCCGGCTCGATGGCGGCGGGGCGGGGGAGTTTTGGCTCACCGTGTTCGAGGTGAAGTTCCTCGCCAGCCAGGGGCAGTCGCCGGACTGGGTCAAGGCCAGGCTCGACGCCGGCACGCGAGCGATTGCTGCCAGAATGGCTTCGAACGACTGGACCGGCTTGGCCAAGCTGCGGCCAAGCGCGGCGCAGCTCCGCGGCTTGGCCGGGTTTCTCGACACATTCATTCAGGAGCACGTTGGCCCGGTCAAGCGCCTGGCCAAGCGCAGCGGCTGAGGCCGGCTTACGCCTCCAAGGTGAGTTCGCCGTTGGCCAGGCGGACGTGGATGTGGTCGCCCGCCTTGAATTCGCCGTCGAGCAGCCGCTTGGCCAAGGGGTTAAGCAACAGCTCCTGCACGGTGCGCTTGAGTGGCCGCGCGCCGAATTGCGGATCGTAGCCTTCACGAGCCAGATGCCGCTTGGCCTCGTCGCTGATCTCGAGCGTGAGTTGTTGCGCCTCGAGGCGTTTGGCCACATTACGCAATTGGAGGTCGATGATCACCGCCAACTGCTCCTCGTCAAGGCTATGGAACACAATCGTGTCGTCGATCCGATTGAGGAATTCCGGGCGGAAGTGCGCCTTCAACTCGGCCTCGACTTTTTGTTCCATGTCGAGCCGGTCGGTGTCGCTTGTTTTGCCGTCGAGGAATTGTTCCTGGATGATGTGGGAGCCTATGTTGCTGGTCATGATGACGATGGCGTTGCGGAAATCGACCGTGCGGCCCTGGCCGTCGGTGAGCCGTCCGTCGTCGAGTACCTGCAAAAAGACGTTGAACACGTCAGGGTGCGCCTTTTCTATCTCGTCGAACAGCACCACGCTGTATGGCTTGCGGCGGACGGCCTCGCTGAGCTGGCCGCCCTCCTCGTGGCCGACGTAGCCCGGCGGCGCACCGATCAGCCGCGCGACGGTGTGTTTCTCCATGTACTCGCTCATGTCGATTCGCACCATCGCCGACTCGTCGTCGAACAGGAATTCCGCCAGCGCGCGGGCAAGCTCAGTCTTGCCGACGCCGGTCGGCCCCATGAAAATAAACGAGCCGATCGGCCGGTCCGGATCCTGCAGGCCGCTCCGGGCGCGGCGCACCGCGTCGGCCACGGCGTGGACGGCCTCAGTCTGGCCAATGACCCTCTCGCCGATGCGCGCCTCCATCTGGACGAGTTTCTGGCGCTCGCCCTCGAGCATCTTGGCCACTGGGATGCCGGTCCACGCGGCGACGACCTCGGCGATATTTTCGTCTGTGACTTCCTCCTGCAACAGCCGCTTGGCCTCGCCGGACTGCTTGAGCGTCGCCTGCATATCAGCCAGCTTTTGCTCGAGGCCGGGGATGGTCTCGTAGCGAATCTGTGCCGCCTGGTTCAGGTCGCCGTCGCGCTCGGCCTGTTCCTGCGCGCGGTGGGCCTCTTCGAGTTGGCTGTTGACGATGCTGGCGGCGTCGATGGAGGCCTTCTCATTCTGCCAACGGGCCTTCAATTCGCCGGCCTCCTCCTTCAGGTTGGCCAAGGTTTTCTCCAGCTTGGCCAAGCGCTCGCGGCTGGCGTCGTCCTTTTCCTTTTTCAACGCCGTGCGCTCGATTTCGAGCTGCATGATTTGACGCTCGAGTTGGTCGATCTCTGTCGGCATCGAGTCGAGTTCCATGCGGAGGCGCGACGCCGCCTCGTCGATGAGGTCGATCGCCTTGTCCGGCAGGAACCGGTCGGTGATGTATCGGTCGGACAGGGTGGCGGCGGATACCAGAGCGGTGTCCTGGATGCGGATGCCGTGGTGCACCTCGTACCGCTCCTTGAGGCCGCGCAAAATGGCGATGGTGGCCTCGACGCTTGGCTCGTCCACCTTGACCGGCTGGAAACGGCGCTCGAGCGCGGGGTCCTTCTCGATGTGTTTGCGGTATTCGTCGAGTGTGGTGGCACCGACGCAGCGCAGTTCGCCCCGGGCGAGCTGCGGCTTTAGCATATTGGCGGCATCGGTCGCGCCCTCGGCGGCCCCGGCGCCAACGAGCGTGTGCAATTCGTCGATAAACAGGATGATCTGCCCGTCGCTGGCGGTGATCTCCTTGATGAACGCCTTTAGTCGATCCTCGAATTCGCCGCGGTACTTCGCGCCGGCGATCATGGCGCTGAGGTCCATCGCGACGAGAGTCTTATTGTTGAGTGACTCCGGCACGTCGCCGCTGACGATGCGCCGGGCCAGCCCCTCGGCGATGGCGGTCTTGCCGACGCCGGGCTCGCCGATCAGCACCGGGTTGTTCTTGGTGCGACGAGCGAGGATCTGGATCGTGCGCCGGATCTCCTC
>CAYWMH010000056.1:0-11686 GCA_964459315.1 uncultured Verrucomicrobiota bacterium | reverse complement strand
TTTGGTTGAGCGACTTGGCCTGCTCGAGCACGGCATCGACCAGCTTGATGCGGCGCTTGAGGTTTTTGCGCTGGGCTTCAATGGACGCGCGGTCGACGCGGAAGAGGCGATTGAAAATCTGGCGCGGATTGTTCTCCGCGGGGATCGGCTTGCCCGTGAGGCTGTAGGAGATGGTGCCGGTGCGCGAGAGAAAACCGACGCCGGCGTCAACGGACATCACGAGCGACGGCTGCCGGCAAAACTGTTTGGTGTGCTTGGCCACGACCTGGTCGAGCGCCACGCTGTTGTACACCTCGCGCTTGGGATCCTGTAATGGCGCGCCGGTGAGCCACATGTCCGAGCACACGTGCGGGTCGGACTTCGGGCCATTCGGGTGATACAGCCCGCCCATGAAACTCAACTGTTTGCGGAACGGCGCGAACGCCTCGGTCGATTTGCCGAACACGAACTGGCCGTCCTTCTCCGCGCGCGGAAACCAACTCCATTCATCGATGCCGTGCTTGGCGTGCGGCAGCGACATGCCGTTGGCCGTGTAAAGCGCGCAGAAACGGCGCGGCGTTGCTTCGGCTACCTCCTTGCCCATCGCTTCCAGCACCGGCAACGCCAGCGTGGCCCCGGCTGTGCCCTTCAGGAACGCACGTCGATCGAGTTTGAAAGTTTGGTTCATGTTGCTTGGGGTGATTTCCGATGTTTATTTCGTTAAAAAAATGTCGCTTTTAATGACGAACCGAACCAGATCCTGCATCCGGTACCCGTTCCGGCGCAAATTAAGGCCCTCTTCTTCGAGAAATACAAGCTCGTTGTAGGTAAGAGTGCGGCCGGTTGCATAGGTGGCGAGGTGCTTGAGAATACTAAAGGCCACGCGGTCCATACGTGGGCCGGCGAGGTGGGCACGCAGGGCGTTGTAACCGTCCACCTCGGTGCCGTCAGGCAGCTTGACGCCGGTGCCCTTGTAATCGGCACGAAAAAGTCCTCCGGCATTGAACTGTTCCAGCGGCAGGCCCCACGGATCAATGCCCGCGTGACAACTGGCACAGCCTTTGTGGTCGCGGTGCAGCGCGAGGCGTTCGCGCAGCGGCAGCTTGGGATCAATCTCCTCGATGCCCGGTACGTTAGGCGGTGGATCAGCCGGCGGCTCAGCTATAATCTTGCGCGCGAGCCACGCGCCGCGTTTCACGGCGTTGCCCTCGCGACCATCGGACAGTCCGGCAAGGATGCTCGTCTGCGCCAGCAAGCCGCCGAGGTGTTTGCGACGATGGGCGACGGGGGCGAAGTCGAAGCCGCGCTCGGTTTTATCGCCAAGGTCGTAGTAGCTGGCGGTGACCTCGTTGGCCAAGATGAAGTCCGACTGGACCAGATTGCGGGCAGGGAGGTTTTCGAGTACGAGATGCTTTAGCAACTCCACCGGTTCGAGGCGCAGGTTCAGGCGCACATCGCGCGTGAGGGTCGGGTAGCGCTTTCGATCCATCTCGACCACGTCGAACTTCTCCAGGCTAAGCCACTGCGAGGCAAACTCGTCGGCGAACTGCCCGAAGCGTTCATCGTGAATCATGCGCCTGATCTCCGTGTCGAGCGAGGCGCGCAGTTTGTCCGCGGCCGCCAACTCCTGCAGGTGTGAGTCGGGCATGGTGTTCCAGAGAAAGTACGAGAGCTTCGAGGCCAACTCGTTTCCTGTGAGCGGCGCGGGTTTTGGCGTGTCGCGCTTCTCAATGAGGAACAGAAACTGTGGAGAGGTGAGCACGATGAGCAGCGTGTCCTTGATGCTCTGCGTAAAGTTCGGTCGGCCGGCGTACGATTCCTTCCACACCGCCATCAATGAGGCTTCCTCCGCGTCGGTGATTGGCCGGCGGAACGCGCGGCCGGCAAACTCCCGCACAATCTCCCGTGCGTACACCACCGGTTGATCCTCATTGGCTGAGTCAATGAAAATTCGCCGGTGCATGGCCGGCGGCCAACTCTCGTAATACGGCCCCTCAAACTCCACCGAGCGAATCCGCAACCTCGGTCGTTCGCGCCCATCGGTGTATTCGCTGCGGATACCAATCTCCCGTACACCCGCAAGGTAATTGTCGTTCTCCACCTGCACATCGTCGCTCGGATAATTGTTGATTGCCCCTTCAAATATATACTCGCGCACTTCCGTGTCCTTCACCGCCACCGGCCTTTGCACAGGCGAAAATGTACTGCCACAATCACGCCGCAGGCCAAGGTGCACGCCGAGCCACGGGGATCGCTTTTCGAATTTCGCAAAGCGCTTGGCCAAGTCGCTTTCGGCCGTAACCGGCGTCAACACGGCGCTATGTGGTCGCAACCCCCCGGTAAGACTCACACTCAACTCCGTTGAGCCGCCCGGCAAACGCAATACCGCGAAGGCAGCTTGAAGCCGTTTGGCCTCGAGCTCGCGCCCGCCAACGCTCAGTTTTAAATCCTCCTCCTTCACAGGCGGTGCCTTCACGAAATGCTGACCCGGCTCCAGCAACGCCTTCAACTCAGCCGCGCCAAGCGCTCGACTGTAATATCGCACCTCATCGATCTCGCCCTTGAACTGCTGGGCATCGGGTACACGGCCGATGGTGAGATCGACTTTCGGGTTATCCAAGTCCGACGACTGGATTGTGCCGACACCCACTTCGTAGCCGTTGACGTACAGTTGGGTATTGTTTTCGCCACGCCGCACCACGGCCGCGACGTGATGCCATTGGTTTGCGCGGATGACACCCGGGCGGGAGGCCACGGAGCCGTTGGACTGGTTCATCGCATTGGAGGTTTCCAATCGGAGCACACCCTTATTGTCTGGCATATCGAATACCCAGCCATGCGTCCAACCATATCCTCCGAGCACCACGATTCCAGCTTGCCTGAGTTGCGTTGGTCGAATCCAAGCCGACACGGTGAACTCACCTGTTCCCACATCCATCAATTTGTCGCGAGGAACTACCACCGCATCGCCGTTGCCATCCAGGGAGACCGCTTGGCCGTCTTTACCGATCGGCGACTTCACAAACTTTGCGTCCCCCACCAACGCACCGGTGAGTTCCTTGCGCTTGGGCAAACTGTCTGCGTTGCCGTTCAGCTCCCAAAAGCCGACGAGTTTCTCGTCCAAACGCGAGGTGTCCGCGACGACCGCTTGGCCAAGCGATGGCTGCAAATGAACATCCACCTGATAAACCCCAGGCTTCGGAATGTTCACCTTTTGCCGCTTGGCCAAGCCGGTCACGGTCAGTGCTATCTCCGATGGCTCTGCAGTCGAACTGCCATGCGGCAACAGCAACGCATCGTCATACTTGGCCGCCCGCACACGCACGCGAAATCGGCCGTGCTTTGGCAACTCTCGCAGCGAGATTTTGAAATTCGCGCGCGGCCCGTAGGTGCTCTCCACCTGCCACATCTCCGCGCTCGGAATCGCCTGCCGCAACAGCAACCCGTCGGCTGCCACCTGATACGCCTTGCCGAGCGGATAGCCCGGCGTGCCTCGCATGCAGGCAAACACCGCATGATAAAGACTATCGTACTCTCGCCAGCCGCGCACCGTGTCGTTGCCCCGATAACCCTCGTTGAACCGCCACTGTGTGCGCATCTTGAAGGGTGAAAACGCGAACGACTTGTTCGGCCGTGGCTGGGTCACAACAAAACTATCGTTCGGCAGCAAATGGCTGTTGGCCCCGAGGATTAACTTGTCCGGACACGGCTTGGAGTTGATCCCATCGCCAATGTCCATTCGAAACACCTGAATCTCCGACTTTAACTGGTCATTGACGATGACCAAATCCAGAGCCTTCTCCGCGATGTCAAAATAACTTTCCAATAACAACGGTGAGAGCAGCATCGACTGCCCGTTGTTCACGAACCCATCCTTCGACATCCCGTCTGGCGGAAGCACCCCCGTGAGCTCTTCTTCAATACCCAGTAAATCCCGCAGCGTGTTGCGGTACTGTGCCACCGTCAGCCGCCGAGCCCCGCCGTTCTTTGGCCGCACGCGCGTGCGCGTCATTGTCAACGCTTCGTCAATCCACGTCACCATTGCCGCCCGTTGCGCTTTGGTAGGCTGCTCCTCATCCTCCGGCGGCATCTCTTCCTTGGCCAACTGCTTACGGATTATCTCCCAATGTCGCACCTCCTTGTCGGGCACTGAGCCATCCATATAATCCACGCGAATTCCGGCTTTCGACTTTTTCTCGCCGTGGCAATCAAAGCAGTACTTACGCAGAAGCGGCTGAATTTCCCCCAGAAAATCTTCCTTAACCAACCCCGGCTCCTTTGCCGAAGCAGCAATGGTTGCCATGAGTAAAATTGGCCACAAACGAAACATTAATTGATGCGCCAAAGTCTCCCCTCTTTGAAGCACCTTGGCAAGCATGTGCCGTTACTATTACAGAACAATGATCAACTAAATTGCAAAGACCTGCCAACACATCTACAAATCCCCCCATGCGGATTCTTTTTGCTTTGTTGGTGGCGTGTGTTGGTTTGCGAGCGGCGGAGCGGCCCAGTCAGCCAAATGTACTTTGGATTACGGCCGAGGATATGAGTCCGGTGCTGGGTTGCTATGGCGATGAGTTTGCCACCACGCCGAATATAGATCGTTTGGCCAAGGAGAGTGTGCGTTATACGAAGGCTTTTGCGACTGCACCAGTTTGTTCGCCTTCGCGGTCGTGTTTGATCACCGGGTGTTATCCGACTTCTCTGTCCACACAGCAGATGCGGTCGGGCTTTGCGATTCCGAAAACGATGAGCGGGTTCCCGGCGTTGCTGCGGGCGCGTGGATATTACACGACTAACAACGTGAAGACCGATTACAATACCGGCAATTACGCGGAGATCATCGAAGCCTCGTGGAACGAAAGCAGCGCAACAGCTCATTGGCGCAAGCGGTCGGATAAAGCGCAGCCGTTCTTCAGTATTTTCAATTTGATGACCTCGCACCAAAGCCGGTCGATGGTGTGGCCATACTCGCGGTTCAAGGAGGAGGTGCAAAGCACGCTGTCGCCGGGCGACATTCATGATCCGGACAAGGTGCCTGTGCCGCCGTATTATCCGGACACGCCGCTGATCCGGCGTGAGCTGGCACGCTTTTACGATTGCGTGACGGCGATGGACCTACAGGTGGGCGTGATCCTCAAGCAACTCGATGAGGACGGTCTCGCAGAAAATACGATCGTGTTCTTTTACAGCGATCACGGTAGTGGCATGCCCCGCCACAAGCGCGCCCTGCTCGACAGCGGCATGCACGTGCCTCTCATCATTCGTTTCCCCAAGAAATGGCAGCACCTCGCCCCCGGCAAACCGGGTAGTACCACCGACCGCCTCGTGAGTTTCGTCGATTATGCGCCCACCGTGCTAAACCTGCTCGGCCAGCCGATCCCCAAGGCCATGCAGGGCGAGCCCTTCCTAGGCCCCAACGCCGCCGCGCCGCGCCGCTACGTCTACGGTCACCGCGATCGCGTCGATGAAGTGCGCGACCTCGCCCGTTCCGTGCGCGATGCGCGTTACCTGTACATCCGCAACTACATGCCGCACCTCGGCTACAACCAACCCACCGCCTGGCCCGACAGCGGCGAGATCCGCCACGAGTTTTATCGCTTGGCGATGCTAGAGAAAATGACCGACGCACAAAGGCACTTCGCGGGCCCCACTCGACCTGTCGAGGAACTGTACGACTGCCAAACCGACCCGCAGAACCTGAACAATCTGGCACGCTCACGAAAGCACCGGAATGTGCTGGATCGTTTGCGTGCTGAGCATATTCGGCACATCACCGACACAGCCGACCTTGGTTTCCTGCCCGAAAGCGAGGCTTGGAAACTGTTTGACAAGCACACCGGCTGGGAGCTTGGCCAAGCGGGCAGGGTGCCATTGGACAGCATCCGTCAAGCCGCCGCCCAAGTGGGCTTAGCCAGTGAGAGAGAGTTTTTGAGTCATCTGGAATCAGCCAATCCGACAATTCGTTATTGGGGAGCGATCGGTCTGGCTGTGAGGCCGAAAATCTCCGGCTTGGCCAAGCGCACGTTGAGACGGAAACTCAATGACCCGTCGATGGCGGCGCGGATCGAGATGGCCAACGCGCTAGCGACACATGGCGACCTTTCCAGCGCGCTTCCGCCGCTGATGAACGCGACGCAACACGAAAACCTCATCGTCGTGACTCATGCGGTCCGCACGATCGAACTGTTGGGCGTCCGGGCAGCAGGGGCAAAAAATGCAATGGCGCTAACCCTCCGGCGTGCCAATAAAATCCGTCCCCCGGACACGCCGGCGACAGTAGTGCTCCCCGGCGACAAAGACCTCGCCATGTTCGTCGCCTTCTCCTGTCGCGCGTTTTTGGAACGGTTGAAAAAGTAAGCACCTGCTTGGACAAGGGCTTGGCTTTAGCGGTCGCCGATGGGCTGGTACTTGAGGTCGTCGGGGCCTTCGTACACTCCGCTTGGGCGGATGAGGCGGTTGTCGGCCAATTGCTCGAGTACGTGGGCGGTCCAGCCGGAAGTGCGGGCGATCGCGAAGAGCGGGGTGAACAGGTCGGTCGGGATGCCGAGCGAGTAGTAGACCGTGGCGGAGTAGAAATCGACGTTCGGGTAGAGGTTCTTTTCGCGAACCATAATCTCGGCGATGCGTTCGCTCATGTCGAGCCACTTGGTTTCGCCGAGCTTGCCGCTGAGCTGCTGTGCCATGCGCTGCAAGTGTGGCGCGCGCGGGTCGAGCACCTTGTAGACGCGGTGGCCGATGCCCATGATTTTCTTTTTGTTCTTCAGGCAGTCGGCGACGTAGTCGTCCACCTTGTCGACGCTGCCAATTTCCTGCAGCATCTTGATCACGCCCTCGTTCGCGCCGCCGTGCAGTGGCCCCTTGAGCGTGCCGATGGCGGAGGTAATGGCGGAGTACATGCCGCTGAGCGTGGCGATCGTGACGCGTGACGAGAAGGTCGAGGCGTTCATGCCATGATCTGCATGTAGGATGTAGCACATGTCGATCGTCTTTTCCTTTTCCTCGATCGGTTTTTCACCGTCGATGAGGTAGAGGAAGTTTGCTGCCTCGCCAAGGGTCGGATCGGAATCGGGCAGTGGCTTGTCCTGCCGGGCCAGATGAAAGTAGGCGGTGATGACCGGTACCTGCGCGATGAGTTTGATGGCCCGTTCGGCCTGATCCTCGATGGAGTCCTGTCCCTCCGGCGGCTCGTAGCAGGCGAGGGCGGACACCACGGTGCGGATGGCGCGCATCGGCGAGGCTTCCTTTGGCAGGTTCCGTATCAGGTCCACGATGCCGCCGGGCAGTTCGCGGGCGGCGGCCAGTTCGGCCTTCAGCGAGTCCAACTCGGCTTGGTTGGGCAGTTTGCCGCGATGGAGAAGGTGCACCACCTCCTCGTAGGTCGCTTTGCCGGCCAGCTCGTTGATATTGTATCCGCGGTAGATTAGCTCCCCGTCGAGGCCGCGGACGCTGCTGAGTTTTGTCGTGGCGGCGACGACGCCCTCCAAGCCCTTGGCGGGCGCAGTTTTTTCTTTGTCACTCATCTTGTGAAATCGATTGAATTCCCCTTGGGCGGGTTGGGAAACTTAATGTAAACCGGTTTTCGGTGCAACGGTTTTTTCGCGGCCAAGCACTTGGCCAAGCGGTCATTTTCCCCGGTAAACGCACCGGGCAGTGCAGGTTTCCGCCACTTCCACAGCGGTTAACAGCGGCAGGTTGGGCTTCAAGCGCTCCCAAATCCACACCGCGACATTCTCGCTGGTGGGATTCTCGAGGCCGTCGATCTCGTTGAGATAATGATGGTCAAGCTGCTTCCAGAGCGGCTTGAATGCCGCCGTGATGTCGGCGTAATCGATCACCCAGCCGAGAGTGGAATCACAGTCGCCCTCGACGACAATCTCCGCCTTGAAGCTGTGGCCGTGCAGCCGCCGGCATTTGTGATCCTCCGGCAGGTGCGGGAGTAGGTGGGCAGCTTCAAATTGAAATGTTTTCCTGAGTTCCATGAGTCGTTCACGCGGTCTCGAGATCACTCCAGCGAATCAGCTCGCCCAACGGCGGTCGGCCGTCGTGCCGCCAAGCCAGTGGTGGCCGCTGCATTTGGCCAAGCGGACAAACCCGCGGCACGCCCCATTGGGCCAGCGGCACCGCCAGTTCCCGCATCCGCGCCTCGCTGGCGGCGATGCCGACGGTGGACACCGACTCGCGGATCGGCTCCAGAACGTGCAGCGCCTCCTCGAGCTGCTCGATCGGCTTGACGTAGATGAACCGGTTGAGCGGCGAGGCCTGGAATTGTTTCTCGTCCTCGTACACCACGGTCCAGTCGGTTGACTCTTCGCTCTCCCAAAGCAGCGCGCCGACATTGTTGGCCGAGCGGATCTTGTAAAAGCGTCGTGCCGTCGAGATCGCCGCTGCCTCTTTCGTCGAAATCGGCCCGCGCGGCATCGTCTCGTTGCGCGCCTCTAGTTCCTCCGCGAGCATCTCTGCGAAGCGCTCTGGCTTGAGGCTACCAAATTGCTCGACGTAGATCACGTGCGGCGACAGGCAGCCGTGTTGGTTCCACGCGACGACATCGTCGGCCGCGCGAGAGAGGATCGCTTGCGTGCCCATCACTTCGCAGGCCAGTTTCTCCACGTAGCCAAAACTGACACGATGCCCGTAGCCGACCAGCCGCTTGGCCAACGGCAGTCGTTGGCGGGTGGCGAGGATCGACTCATCGCTCCCGCTGGCTACCACGCAGTCGGCCTCGGCAAACAGCGCCGACTCGAGAGGCTCGTTGCCGCCCTTCCACTCGGCGATTTCGAGCGACGCCGCCAATCCAGGCTCGACAGTGTGCAGCGAGTGCCCAAAGAGGCGCGGCAGCAGTGACTTGCCGGAGGCGCACTTTACGAACTGCGCCGAGCGCAGCAGCAGCCCGAACGCGATCGACTGGAACACCGGCACCGGTAGGTTGCCCGGCGCGATGTGCGCGATCAGTTGTGGGCCGTGGACCATCGAGAGCGTATGGTTCGGGTGGCTGGTGAACGACTGCAGGCGGGTGGCGTCGCCGAATTCCTGCGCCAGCAGCATGAAGAATTTCTCCTGCGTCCAGTCGGCGAAACAGGCGTCCAGCCCGGCGGCGAGCACCTCGGGTGGGAAGCCGGTTTCCTCCGGGCCGGCGGCGAGGGCGATTTTTCGGAGCTCGTAATCGGGCGAGCGCCACAGTCCGGAGACTTCGGTGAGCTTGGCGATGATCGGCTCGTTGCCGACTTGCGCGAGGTAGTCGTTGCGGTTGTGGCGCAGCGTCTGGCACGCCTCCGTGACCAGTGTGGCGGTCAGTTCCGCGCCCGGCTTGTCGGCCAAAAAATAGTCCAGCGAAGCTTCAGGCATGGTTCAAGTTCATCAGCGAACAGCCGCGCGACTCCGCCAGTTCAGCTCGGCCGAGCAGTTCAAATCCGTCCTCATGGCGCTTGGCCAGGTCTTCCGTCTGGAGGCTGAGCACCGAGCCGGCGTTGGCCAGATCGGTCACCTGCAGCAGGCCCGCTTGGCCAAGCGCGGCCTCCTGCATCGTCTCCGGGGAGACGACGCGGGTACGCACCCACGGCGGAAACCGAAACAGGCGGGGAGCGGCGTTCGCTCGGCCCAGTGTGCCGTCATACGCCTGTGAACTCAATTCGCACATGCCGTACTCGGAGAGGATGCGCCGTGCCGGGATGCCGAGTCTGCCGGTGATGGCCCGATGTAGTCCGGCCTTGGACACTTCGCGCGAGCGCCCCTTGTAGCCGCCGGTCTCCATCGCCGCCGAGCCGCTTGGAAGTTGGAACTCCAGCGCGGCGGCGTTCAGGTGATCCAGCAGGTGCACGAATGAGAACGCGGTGCCGAGAATTGTGACCGGTTCGTTTTGCGTGGCGCAGTCGTGCATGTAGTCTATGGCCGCCTGGATGTCGATCCGCCATTGGCCGTCGGCGGCGAAGCAGTAATCGCGCTTGGCCAAGTGCTTGGCCACGGCGTCCATCATGTGCGCCAGAGACGACTCCGATGCTTGGCCAAGCGTGGGCAACAAAAACAACAGCCGGTTCGGCGAGTCGTCGATCAGGTGCCGGGTAAACCAGCGCCAAATTGAGGCGTGATACAGCGCGAGGGTGACACGGTTGTGATAGTGGCGGCTATGGTTGGTTTGAGTCGTGCCGCTAGAGCGGAAGACCGTTTCGCGTTCGGCCTCGGGCAGCACGGTCAGGTCGAGCGACTTGAAGGCAAGCGTTGGCACTACCGGGATGTCGCGCCAGTCGGTGACGGTTTCCGGCGTGCGGCCTTCCTCCCGGCACAGGCTGGCGTACGGGGTGTTGTGGGCGAATTGAAACGCGAACAGGCCAAGCGCGAGTTCGTTGAACCCGCCCGTGCGCGGGTCGTCGTCGCAGCGCCGAATGAAGGCGCGGACGGCGTCGCAGGCTTCGTCCAGTGATGAGAAGGTAATCATGCGGTTTTGGGGGCGCGGTTGCGCCGGGCTGGTTTTCCGCCACAGCCAAGGGCGGGAAAGTAGGGTCAAGCCGGCGGCTTGGCAACAAATGGTTTTGTCACCGGGGCGGGCCTGTGGTTTGCTCTCGCCCATGAAGGCAAACGCAGTTTTATTGTCGGTGGCGGCGGCGTTGATCGGCTGTGGCGGCGGTTCGCCGCAGGACGAGTCGGCTGCGGCGGATGCGCCCAAGCCGGCACAGCCGGACAACGTCACCGTCACGCCAGTTGCCAAGGGGGATCCGCCCGGGCAGAAGGTTCAACAGCCGGGGAAGCTGACGATTGGCCAGCAGCCCAAGGCGGGTCAGCCCGAGGCCAAGCCGGCTCCCGCTCCAAAGCCGCCATCCACTGAAACCTTCGCGCCGGAAGAGTCCGCAAAGCCAGCCAAGGTGGAGGGCGAGGGCAACTTAACGCGGGAGAATGGCGAATACCTCGCCGGCGGTTCGCCGTTCAACGGCCAGTTTGTCGATCATCACGACAACGGCAACAAGTCGGTCGAGGGCACGTTCGTCGATGGCAAACAGCAGGGGGGCTGGACCTATTTTCACGAGAACGGCCAGCGGTTTCGCACCGGCAACTACGTCGACGGCCGCGCCAATGGGCAGTGGGTCATCTGGCGCGAGGACGGCAGCAAGTGGTCGGAGCAAACATACGTCAACGGCCAGTTGAACGGTGTTGAGACACGCTGGCATCCCAACGGCCAAAAACAGTCCGAGGCCACCTGGCAGGGTGGCAAAACCCTCTCCAAGCAGGAATGGGACGAGCGCGGCTTGCCCAGGCAGTAGCCGCGCTGTTGCCCGGATTGCCGGGACGCGGGGGAGGAGCCGGACCGACGGTCGAGCGAACCCGGCGCGGGGCGCGGCTGGTGCAGAACGGCTCGGTGCTCAGTGAGGTGCTCGCCTCACCCGGGGCGACCGACAGCGTGTTCGATGTCTTGGCTGCCTGCGTTCACCAATTTTCGCCGACCGGCCGGGTGGGCCTGCTGGGTTTCGCCGGGGGTGGAATGATTGCTCCGCTCCGCGCGATGGGCGGCAGACACAACATCGCCGGCGTGGATCTGGATCGCGCAGGCTACGATCTTTTTTTCGACTTGAGTTCCGGGTGGATGGGGGAGGTGCGGTTCGCGCAGGCGGACGCGACCGGGTGGCTGCGCTCGGAGCGAGGCCGGTTTGATTTGTTGTTGGAGGATCTTTCCGTCGGCCGCGATGGTGATGTGTTCAAGCCGGATGTCTCCGTCGAC
>CAYWMH010000055.1:0-11716 GCA_964459315.1 uncultured Verrucomicrobiota bacterium | reverse complement strand
GGCGCCATTTCCTTGTGCCGGCGCGAGGGGGGCAACGACCTGTAGCGCCCCCGGGGTGACTGGCGGTTTAAGCTTGCCGCCGAGGCGCACGGCGCGGCGGCGGTCGGGCATCTGACGCGCGGCGCGGCGTTCGCCGACGTGAACGGCGACGGCGCGCTAGACCTGCTGCTGACGACATTCCGCAACGGCACGCGATGCCTGTTGAACGACGGCGATGGGAACTTCACCGACGCCACCGCCAAGGCTGGCCTGGAGAGTCGCGCCTCCGGCACGTCGCTGGCACTGGGCGATGTGGATCGCGACGGCGACCTCGACCTGTACGTGGCCCACTTCGGCGAACTGGCCCTGCTGGGTGACGGCGGGTCGTACTCGGTGCGCCAAGTGGGTGGCAAAATGGTCGTGACCGGACAGCACGCCGGCCGGCTGAAAATTATCGACGGCCAACTGGTCGAGTTTGGCCAGGCGGACGCCTTTTACCTCAACGACGGGCAGGGTGTGTTTAAGCGCGTGCCGTGGCGTGCCGGTCGGTTTGTGCAGGCCAACGGCCAACCGTTTGCCGAGCCGCTCGACTTCGGGCTGAGCGTGCAGATGCGTGACATCAACGCCGACGGCTTCGCTGACATTTACGTCTGCAACGATTTCCAGACGCCGGATCGGTTCTGGCTCAATGATGGCACCGGAAAATTCCGCGAGGCTGGCCCGGAGGCGGTGCGCTCGGTGGCGTACGCCTCGATGGGGGCGGACTTCGCCGACATCGACCGCGACGGCCACACCGACTTTTTCGTGGTGGAGATGCTCAGCCGCGACGCCGCCACGCGCCTGACGAAGTCCAGCCCAAACAATCCGCGTCCCCCCGTGCCGGGCGGCTTGGCCAACCGCCTGTTGGTGGCGCGCAACACGCTGTTTTGGAATCGCGGCGACGGCACCTTCGCCGAGGTCGGCCGCTACGCCGGGGTCGAGGCGAGCGACTGGTCGTGGCAGCCGGTGTTCCTCGATGTCGACCTGGACGGCTACGACGACTTGCTCGTCACCAACGGCCATTTACACGACGTTAACGACCGCGACGCGCGGGCAAAGTTTCAGCACGTGCCCAAGGCCAAGCGCAGCCAAGTCGGCCCGCTGATGTTTCCTCCCAACACGACGGCCAACGTCGCCTACCGGAACCAGGGTGACTTCACCTTCGCCGAGACCGGGCAGGCGTGGGGGTTTAATTCGCCGCAAATGTCCCACGGCATCGCCACTGGCGACTTCGACAACGACGGCGACCTCGACCTCGTCGTCAACTGCCTCAACCAACCGCCGCTGGTGTACCGCAATAACTCGATCGCGCCGCGCGTCGCGGTGCAGCTGCGCGGTCGCGCACCGAACACGCACGGCATTGGCGCGCGAGTGACGGTGGCTGTTGGCTCGTTGCGGCAGACGCAGGAGATCGTCGCCGGCGGCCGTTACCTTTCCGGCGACCAGTCGCGCCGGACGTTCGCAATCGGCACCGGCGTGGTGAAGCGCTCGATCGAGGTCGCTTGGCCAAGTGGCCATCGCTCGTTCATCGCCGACCCGCAGCCGAACCATCTTTACGAGGTCATCGAGCCAGGCGGCGAGCCGCCGAAACCGGCCTTGGGCAAGCGCGAGCCGGAACCGTTCTTTGAGGACGCCAGCCGCCTGCTCAATCACGCGCATGTTGAAAACGCCTACGACGACACCGCGCTGCAGCCGTTGTTGCCGAGGCGGTTCGACCGCGCAGGGCCTGGTGTGGCGTGGCTCGATTTCGACCACGACGGCGACGACGACCTGCTGATAGGTGCCGCCGCCGGCTCGTCGGTCGCGGTGTACCAAAACCTGGGCGACGGGCGGTTCAGCATCGTGTCGAGCGCCGCCGGGCTGAAGATGCCGGGCGACGTGGTCAGCGCCTGCGGCTGGGTGGACGGCAGCGGCCGGCGCACCTGGCTCGCGGCGGTAACGAATTACGAGTCACCGCGCTCGAAGGCGCGCCTCCGGACATTCAAGAAGGGCGGCGGCTTGGCCAGCGGTGGCCAGTCGCTCGACGGCATCATGCCGGGGCCGATCGCCGTGGCGGACATCGATGCAGACGGCGACCTCGACGTGTACATCGGTGGCCGCGCGGTCACGGGGCATTATCCGCAGGCGAGCGCCTCTATGCTGCTACGGAACACCACGCGTAGTCTTGAGCCGGTCGGCGGCACACTGGGTCAGGTGCTTGGGCTGGTTAACGGCGCGGTCTTCAGCGACCTCGATGGCGACCGGTTCCCCGAGTTGATCTTGGCGACCGAGTGGGGGCCGGTGAGGGTGTTCAAGAACACGCAGGGCACATTCAGCGAGGTGACCGAGGCGCTTGGCCTCAGCGGGTTGACCGGCCTGTGGCAGGGCGTGGCCACTGGCGATTTCGACGCCGACGGCCGCACCGACATCGTCGCCACCAACTGGGGACTCAACTCGGCGCTGCGCCCGAACGTCATCAACCCGCCGCGCCTTCACTACAACTTCTCCGACTCAAGCGTGCCGACTTCGCTCCTTCTGGGCACGTGGGATGATCGGCTTAAAAAATACCTGCCGACTCGCGACCTGTCGGCCCTGTTCACAGGCTACCCCGGCCTGCGCGGCGTGTTCCAGACGTACCGTGCCTTCGCCGAGGCCGGCGTGCAGACGTTGCTGGATCATCACCCGTCGCCGGCCCGGTCGGTGACCTCGGTGGTGCTGCAGTCGATGCTGTTCCTGAATCGCCCCGATGGCTTCGAGGCGAAACCGCTGCCGCCGGAGGCGCAGTTGTCGCCCGCGTTCGGCGTATCGGTGGGAGACCTCGACGGCGACGGTCTCGACGACCTGTTCCTTGCGCAGAATTTCGCCGCGTTCCCGACCGACGCCGATCGGCTCGACGCCGGGCGCGGCCTCTGGCTGCGTGGCCTCGGCCAGGCCAATTTCACGCCGGTAAAAGGCAACGAGGCCGGCCTGACAATTTACGGCGACCAGCGTGCCTGTGCCCTTGCCGACTACGACGCCGACGGCCGGCTCGATCTCGTTGTCACGCAGAGCGGTGGTCGTACGCGGTTGTACCGCAACAACCAAGCCAAGCCGGGCCTGCGCGTTCGCCTGGCTGGCGGCCGGTTGAACCCGGACGCCATCGGCGCGGCCGCCCGGCTGCACTTTGGCCAGGCGCCGGACACGGTTCCCGGCACGTGGCGCGAATGGCAGCTCGGCAGCGGTTACGGCTCGCAGGACAGCTTGGCCAAGGTCTTGGCAACGCCCCAGCCGCCGTCCGTCATTGAGGTTCGTTGGCCAAGCGGCAAAATCACTCGAACCTCCCTCCCCGCCGGACTGACCGAAATCAGCCTCACCCCCGACGGCAAAATCCTCGAACAGAAAACCAAGTAGCGTGTCACTAAACGGTGACGCCCTCGGTGGCGCGTGTTAGTTTTTTCGCGGCTTGAAACAAATCGCCCAATATCAGGATGGTCGGCTGGAGTGGCAGGAGGTGCCCCGGCCGCTCCCGCCGCCGGGAGGGGTGCTGGTGCGCACGACGCACTCGGTCATCTCGATCGGCACGGAGAAGATGAAGGTCGAGCAGGCCAAGATGAACCTCCTCCAGAAGGCCAAGGCCCGGCCGGACCAGGTGCGCAAGGTGATCGACACCGCGCGGAACATCGGCTGGAAATCGGCCTACGAGAAGGTGCGCAACCGGCTCTCGTCGCCGACGCCGCTGGGATACAGCGCGGCCGGGATCGTCGAGGCGGTGGACGACGGCAACTCCCGTTTTCGCGTTGGCGACCGCGTGGCCTGCGGCGGTGCCGAGTGCGCGTTTCACGCCGAGTACATCGCTGTGCCGGACATGCTCGCGGCCAAGGTGCCGGACGGCGTGCCGATGTGGCAGGCGGCTTACACCACGCTGCTCTCCATCGCGATGCAGGCGGTGCGCCAGACCGAGCCGCGCCTCGGCGATCGCGTACTGGTGATGGGGCAGGGATTGGTCGGACTGCTGGTCACCGCGCTGCTCAAGGCCAACGGCGCGCGCGTCATGGCGGTTGATCTCGATGAATCGCGCCGCGCGCACGCCTCGGCGATGGGCGCGGAGCGGGTGGTGATCTCGTCGTCGCAGGAGTTGCAAAACGAGGTACGCGAATGGACCGATGGCCATGGCGTCGATGCTGCGGTGGTCTGCGTCGGCACCGACAGCAATGCGCCGATCGAGCAGTGTGCCGACTCGCTGCGCGACCGCGGCCGAATGGTCGACGTTGGCATCACGAAGATCGAATTGCCGTGGCGCGTCTTTGCGAACAAGGAACTCGACGTCCGGTTTTCGCGCTCGTACGGGCCGGGTCGATACGATCCGTCGTACGAATGGGGCGGGGCCGACTACCCAATCGGCTACGTGCGCTGGACAGAGCAGCGCAATTTCCAGGCCTGTCTGCACCTGCTGGGCACGGGCGAAATCGACCTCGGCGCGATCACCACACGGCGTCTGAAATTCGAGGAAGCGCTGCCAGTGTACCAGTCGCTTGGGGAAGGCACTTCGAGCGACGTCGGCGTGGTGATGGAGTACGGCGAGCCGGACGATGCGCCGGCCCCGGCCAAGGCCAAGCCAAGCGCCGAGCCTGGCGATTACCCATCGGCCAAGCGCTTGGCCAAGCCGGTGGAACGGCTCGACGTGATCGGTGCCGGCAATTTTGCGCGGACGATGCTGCTGCCTAGCCTCAGGGGCCGTATCCCGCTTGGCACGATCATTAACAACACGGCACTCAGCGCGAACCATGTGCGCGACAAATTCGGCTTTGCCGACGCGGCGACAGATCCCGAGACAGCGCTTGGCCAAGCGGGTGACGGCGCGGTGTTGATCGGCACGCGCAACCACCTGCACGCGACGATGGTCGTCGCCGCGCTCAAGGCTGGGCGGCAGGTGTTCGTCGAGAAACCGCTCTGCCTGTCGGCCGCCGAGTTGGAGGAAATCGACGAGACAATCGCGGCGCATCCGCAAAGCGTCCAGGTTGGGTTCAACCGCCGGTTCGCCCCGGCGAGCGTCGAGTTGAAGCGGCGGCTCGACAGCGTGCCCGGCCCGAAGTCGGCCAGCTTTCGCGTGTTCGCCGGAAAGCTCGACACCGGGCATTGGTACGCCAACCAGGACGAGAGCGGCGGGCGCGTTATCAGCGAGGGCTGCCATTTTCTCGACTACTTTTGTTTCCTGTTCGGTTCGCGGCCGGTTCGTGTCACGGCGCAGGGCACCTGGCCAGCCGGCGGGGCGCTGCCGCTGCCGGACAGCATTGCGGCGCAGGTCGAGTTTGCCGACGGCTCCAGCGGGCAGTTGATCTACTCCGCCGAGGGCGATTCGACCTATCCCAAAGAGCATTGCACCGTTTACGGCGCCGGCATCGTGGCGGACATCACCAACTTTCAGTTGCTGGCGATTCATCAGCGTGGTTCGCGGAAGCGGTTCCGGTACGGATCAAAGGGGCACGCCGAGCAGATAGCCGCGTGGCTGGCTTTTTTGCGCGGCACGGCCGACCACCCGCTGCCGTACGCCGAGGCGCGGCAAAGCATGAGGCTGACCTTCTCCGTGCTCGAGTCGATCCGCGAGGCCCGCTCGGTGGAGATTTGATCATGGAATTCAAGACGGTTTTTCGGGCGTTCAATTCGGCGGAGGCGCAACTGGTGCAATCCCAGCTCGCGGCGGCGGACTTCGACGTGTTCGTCGCCGACGAGAGCAGCGCGTTGGCGGTCGAGTGCTATGTGGTCGGCGCTGGCGGGATCCGCGTGCAGGTGCCGGAGGATCGGGAGGATGAGGCACGGGAGCTGTTAAAATCGTGCGGTCACCCGGTCGAATGACAGCCGTCCGCCGCAAGCAGCTTGATCAACTGGCACGTCGCTTGGCCAAGGGGACGCTTCGCACCGACGAGCGCACGCTTCAACGGCACGCCGGTGACAAATGGTTCGCCGCAAATCCGCCTGATGCGGTGGCTTTCCCGCGCAGTACAAAGGCCGTCGCGGAAATTCTCCGGTTCGCCAACCGGCATCGCATCCCGGTGACGGCGCGGGGCGCGGGGCACGGCTACGTCGGCGGCTGCGTGCCGGTGCGCGGCGGCATCGCGCTGAGCCTCGCCCGGATGAATCGCATCCGCGAAATCAGCGGGAGCGACTTCGTGGCCGTGGTTCAGCCGGGGGTGATCACGGCTGCGTTGCAGGATGCCGCCGAGGCCAAGGGACTGTATTATCCGCCCGACCCGGCGAGCCGCGCCGACTGCAGTATCGGCGGCAACATCGCCACCAACGCCGGCGGCCCGCGCTGCCTCAAGTACGGCGTCACGCGCGACTACGTGCTCGGGCTGGAGGTCGTGCTGCCGGACGGCTCGGTCGCGGCGCTCGGTGGGCGGTGCCACAAGAACAAGACCGGCTTCGACCTCGCACGCTTTTTCGTCGGCTCAGAGGGGTTGCTTGGGGTGGTCACCGGGGCGACGCTCAAACTGCTGCCGCTGCCGCCTTTCCGGGCCTGCGCCGGCATGGGGTTCGCCTCGATGCGCCAGACCGCCCGGGCGATCCAGGCGATTTTCCGAGCCGGTTTTCTACCGTCCGCCGTCGAGGTGGCCGACGCCTTCACGCTGGCGGCCGCGCGCGAGCGCACCGGCAGCCGACTGTTCGACGGCTGCAAGGCGCACCTCATCGTCGAGCTGGACGGACAGGAAAAATCGGTGCGCAGCGAACTGGGCCAGTTGCTTAAATTGCTTCAGCCGTGCTCGCCGTTGAACACGCGGAAAGGGTTCGGCCCCGGGGGTGTAGAGCAATTCTGGCAGTTGCGCCGCGAGTTTTCCTATTCGCTGCGAGACACGGGGTTGACCAAGCTGAACAACGACATTGCCGTGCCACGCGGCAGACTCGAGGCGCTGTTCCGGTTCGCCGCGCAACTGCAGAAAAAGCACGACATCCGCGTCGCTTGTTTCGGGCATGCCGGCGACGGCAATATTCACGTCAACCTGATGATGGACGAGACCGACCCGGAACAGATCCGGTGCAGCCGCGCGGCGCTGGACGACCTGTTTACCCAGGTGCTGACTTGGGGCGGGGTGGTGACCGGCGAGCATGGCATTGGCGTGGCACGCCTGCCGTGGTGGAAGCAGGCCACGACGCCCGAGGCGCGCAAGCTGCACGCGGCCTTCAAGCAGGCCGTCGACCCAAACGGCATCCTCAACCCCGGCAAGTTTGTTTAGCCATGGAGGTTGACCGGTTCACGCATGAACGGGCGCGCTTGGCCAAGGGCTGCACGCGGATTGCCGGGGTTGACGAGGTGGGCCGCGGGCCGTTGGCCGGGCCGGTGGTCGCGGCGGCGGCGGTTTTTTCTCCGAAGCTCATTCGCGCCGGCTTGGCCAAGCCGCTGGACGGGGTGAACGACTCGAAGCGGTTGAGTGAAAAAAAACGGGAACTGTTTTTCGAGCGGCTCCAGTCGCTGGAGGGTTTCGAGTTCGGCATCGCCGTGGTCGGGGCAGAGGAGGTGGACCGGATCAATATTTTGCAGGCGACGCACAAGGCGATGCAGGAGGCCGTGGCCGCGCTTGGCCAAGCGCCGGGGCATCTGCTGGTGGATGGCCGCCCGGTGCCGTCGCTTGGCCAAGCGCAGACGGCGCTCGTCAAGGGCGACTCGCTGAGCTACTCGATTGCCGCCGCCAGCATCTTGGCCAAGGTGACGCGCGACCGGATGATGGCACAGGCGGATGCTGAGTTTCCCGGCTACGGCTTCGCCGCAAACAAGGGGTACGGCACGCGCGTGCATCTCGACGCCCTGGCTAGGCTAGGGCCGTGCCCGTTGCACCGCCGCAGTTTCGCGCCGATCCGGCCGGAGCCGCAGCTTGGCTTGTTTGTGAAGAGTAATGAGCCTGTGGCACAAGGTTAAACAAGCGCTTGGCCTGCGGCGTGGGCCGGAGCATTTGCGACGGGGCCGCATTGGTGAGTCGGCGGCCAAGCGGCATCTTCAGCGGGCCGGCCTCAAGTTTCTCACCGCCAATTTTCAAACCAAGGAGAGCGAGATCGATCTCGTATTCCGGGACGGCGACTGCCTAGTGTTCGTCGAGGTGAAGGCGCGGACGGAGGGCGGCTGGACGCGCCCCGCCGCGGCGGTGAACCGGCGCAAGCGCGCGCTTCTTGGGCAGGCGGCAAAGGCATACCTTCAGCGGCTCGGCAACCCGGAAACCAAGTTCCGCTTCGATATCGTCGAGGTGCTGCTGCGCGACGGAGCGGTGAGCCACGTGCGGCACCTGCCCAACGCCTTCCCGTTGACGAGGCCGAGACGGTGATCACCTCTCACCGCTTACAGCTGACTCAATCAATGGCGGGTGACTTGCTCGGGGTTTTCGAGTGACTTGGGCGTGCTGAGGATGATGGAGGCGACGACCGCCTGCCGCGCAACCTTGATGTCGGAGGTGATTTGCTGCGCGATGTTACTTGCGTAGATGGGGGAGTCGTAAACGGGGGAACGCACCGGGGCCGATTTCCGGGTGGCGCTGGCTTGTTCGGCCTCGCGTAACTGCCGGGCGAGCGGCGTTTCCTTGTAGCCTTCCCGTGTCACGCCGACCGGGGGAGGGGTTGCCGACGTGGCGGCGCCAATCATCGGGGGCAGATCGGCCGATTCCCTTTCCCTCCACTGCTCATAGTCATCGGCGTATTCCCTCTCCAGTCGCTGGCTGGAGTCATCGACTTTTTCGAGTTGCGCCTCGACAAGTTGCTCGAGCCGCCCCATCCAACCGCTCGGTTTCCCCTCTCCGGATTCCGCAGCAGTCTCCTGCTTGGACCGCTGCACTGGCACGGCCCGGGCCTTTTGCTCCAGCTTGGCGGCTTCCTTGCGTTTATTAACCCAACTGGCAGCGGCGGCTAGAAGGCCAAGAATGAGATAAACAATCAGACCGCTACCGTCCGTAGACTGTAGAAGCATTTGACCCTGTAGGAGGGCGTTCACCAATTCAGTAAAATCGTTAACCAAGTTGGGTTATTTCTTCGGCTTGTCAGAGTCGGACGCCTCGTCGGTGCCGGCGATCTTGCTGCGCATATCGGTATCGGCGGCGAGGTTCTTCATCCGGTAATAATCCATGATGCCGAGATTGCCGCTGCGGAATGCCTCGGCCATGGCCAGCGGCACCTGTGCCTCGGCCTCGACGACCTTGGCCTGCATCTCCGCCACGCGGGCGGTCATTTCCTGCTCCTGCGCGACGGCGGCGGCACGGCGGACTTCCGCCTGGGCCTGCGCGACGAGTTTGTTCGACTCTGCCTGCTCGGCCTGCAGCTTGGCACCGACGTTCTCGCCGACATCGACGTCTGCGATGTCGATCGACAAAATCTCGAAGGCGGTGTTGCTGTCGAGGCCCTTGGCCAGCACGTTTTTCGAGATGCGATCCGGGTTCTCGAGCACATCCTTGTAGCTTGCCTCGGAGCCGATGGAGGAGACGATACCCTCGCCGACACGGGCGACGATGGTGTCTTCGGTGGCGCCGCCAACGAAGCTGGCGAGGTTGGTTCGCACGGTCACACGGCCTCGGGCCTTGATGACAATGCCGTCCTTGGCCACGGCATCGATGCTGCGCTTGCTGCCACCGGCGGGCGGGCAGTCGATGACCTGCGGGTTGACGGAGGTGTGCACCGCCTCGACAACGTTTTTGCTGGTGCCCTTGGTTGCCAGGTCGATGGCACACGCCTGGTCGAACACCAGGTCGATGTTGGCCTTTTGTGCATTGATCAGCGACTGGATCACCATCTCAACTTGGCCACCCGCGAGGAAGTGCGTGGAAAGGTCATCGATCGTGACCGGGATACCGGACTTCACCGCGGTGATTCGAGGGTCGACGATTCTACGGATTGGTATCTTCCGGAGCTGCAACTGGATCAACTCCATGAACGTCACCTTGGCCCCGGAAACATAGGCCCTCAACCACGTTGTGCCGAAGTTCAGGACGACGATCGCGAGGATGAAGAGAATCAGGCCACCGATTCCCATTACGATTAATTGTGGAGATATCATTTTTTAGTTTATTTTGCAGGTTATTGTTTCAGCTTAAAATCATGTTTCACGGACCACCACCCGGTTGCCCTCTACGGCCACGACCTTGACGGGGCGATCCTTCTCGATGAACGCCCCCTCGGTGACAACGTCAACCCGGTCTTCGCCGATCACGGCCTTCCCGGAGGGGCGCAAATCCGTGTAGGTGGAGCCAGTTTGGTTAACTAATTCGGATAAATCAATACCTAGATCACCGACAGCGGAAGAGGAGGCGAGCTTTTGTCCCATGGCGGATTTCGGGAACCACATCACGAAACAGACGGTGAAGATGGCTGTCGAGACCAGTGCCACGATGAGGAAGACGTTGCCGTGATCGGTGTTCATGTAGGCCACCACCACCGAGGCGATCATCGTGAGAATCGCACAGGCACCAAGCACTAATCCCGGCAGGAGCACCTCGAAAAACATCAGCACAAAACCGGTGACGAGAAGTCCGATGGCCATTTCCATGCGCCTTTTACTACGTGAAAGCGGCCTGCTTGACAATTACAATCGATGATTTTTTTTTATTTCCCCACGGCCAAGCGGAAGGCCTTCACGGCGTTTTCCACATCATCCTGCTCCGCTTGGCCAAGCGGCCACTCGGCGGCACGGACGGTCTCGGCGATCTGGCCTTTGCGGCGCGCGCCGACGATGGCCGAGGTGACCTCCGGCCGGCGCAGCGTCCACGCCACGGCCAACTGCGAGACGGTGTGCCCGCTTGGCCCGGCGATCTCGCGGAGCCGGTCGACGAGTTGCAGAAACGGTTCGAGCTTGGGCGGGCGGAGCAGGGAGGCCACCGGGTGGTTCGCCTGCTTGTGTCGGCGCCAGTCGTTTTCCGGCAGGTTGTCAATCCAGTCGCGGGTGACCTTGCCGGTGAGCAGGCCGCTCTCCATCGGGCTGTAGCAGACGATGCCGCAGTTGTGATCGCGGCACCACTGCATCTGCCCCTCCTCCTCGATCTGCCGGTTGAGCAGGCTGTAGCGCGGCTGCAGTGAGGTGACCGGGCCAAGCCCGGCAGCGCGGTCAAGCTGGGCCGCCGAGTAGTTGCTGACGCCCGGCCAACGGATCTTCCCTTGCGCCTGCAAATCGAGCAGCGTCTGCCACGCCTCCTCGACATTCTCGTCCGGCTCCGGCCAATGGAGCTGGTACAGGTCGATTGTTTCCACCTGCAGCCGGCGCAGCGAGCCCTCTACCTCTTCGAGGATTAGTTCGCGCGAGGCGAAGCGGCGTGGCGTTTTGTCGTCGTTGGGCAACACGCCGCACTTGGTGGCCACGATGACCGGCTGGCCCCATTCCCGGAGCGCCTTGCCGACCACTTCTTCCGACAGCCCGAAACCGTACGCGTGTGCGGTGTCGATCCAGTTGATGCCGGCCTCCAGTCCCTCAAGGATCGACCCGATCGAGTCGTTCTCCTCCTGCGGCCCCCAGCCCATGCCCCAGTCGCCGCCGCCAATGGCCCAGGTTCCGAGGCCAACCGGAGTCAGTTCGAGGTCGGAGTTTCCCAGTCTGCGAGTTTCCATTCGCCGCGGAACATAGCGTGCAGGCCTCCCCGGGAAAAGCCTGATGCGCTTGGTAAAAACTTGCCAACACGGACGCGTAAGACTACGTTGCGCCCGCTCCCGGGGCGACCCCGGGCGGCCGGGTTGGTAGCTCAATGGTAGAGCAGCGGCCTTTTAAGCCGTTGGCTGTGGGTTC
>CAYWMH010000054.1:787-11717 GCA_964459315.1 uncultured Verrucomicrobiota bacterium | reverse complement strand
GCTTCTTCTCGTCGCGACTGAAGATGCGAATCCCGGCGGGGGACTGCTTGAGCAGGTGGGCGGCGACGCGGTTGCCGAACGAGCCGGTGCCGCCGGTGATCAGGATTGTGGAGCCGGAAACATTCATGCCAAGGCCGCGCCGAGTCTAGGTGCGACCCCGGCGGTTGGCAATGGACAAGGCTTGCGCCGCCGGGCGGCTAGGACTAACCTCCGGGTCATGAAAGCAATGGTCGTTGGGTTCATCTTTAGTTTTGGGATGGTGACGGGCTCGGCGGAGTCGGCCCCGGAGCCTCGTGCCGATGCTGTGCCGCTGGCCAAGCGGGAGTCGGTGCAGCTTGAGTTCGAAACCGAGCGCGGGCTGGCTTATCAGGTTTTCAGCAAGATCGGCGACGGCGACTGGCAGCCACTAGGCCAAGTAATCGAGGGCGACGGCCGGGAGGCGACGGTGTCGTACCCCGGCAATTCCGATGGCGTGGCGTTCCGCGTGGAGACGTACGAGGTGGCCGGGCCGCCTTCGCTCCCGGAAGGGATCGACTACAAGCTGACCGGCATCTACCGGCTGCGTGGCGCGTACCGGGTCTGCGTGGCCAAGGTGGATCGCACCGCCGACCCGGCGCGCACGGCCCACTTCACGCTGGTCGAGGGGGATGACGGCGGGTCTCTGCGTCTGTTGTCGGTCGATGCCGTCGCGGGGCGGGTGCGGATCGAGGCGGGCGGCGTTCCGCTGGCGTTGAGTTTGTCCGGGAATTCGTTCCAGACCGCGACGGCCAAGCCGGCGTCGACGCCACAGCCGGTCGCGGGCAAGCCGACGGTCATCACCGCCCCGCCGAAGGGGAAGGTGTACATGGCCAACCGCGAGCCGTACTACAAGGCGGCGCAGAAAAAGAAACCGCCCACCAACCGGTATTCGCTGCTGGAGAAATCGACGGTCAAGGCGATCAACCGCAGCATCCGCAGCCGGCCGCAGACGATCTTCACGCCGCGCGTATCCGTGCAGCGGCATTACTACCGGCCGAGTCCGCGGCACGTGCCGATCCGGATTCGGCAGCGGTAGCCCATACTGGACGATTCACCGGCCGAGGGCGTCGAGCAGTTTTTGGTGGATGTCGCCGAAGCCGCCGTTGCTGAGGACGCAAAGAATGTCGCCTTCCTCCGCCTGGCCGACGACATGTTCCACGATCTCGTCGGGGGTGGGGATGTATTCCGCCCCGGTGTCGGTGGAGCGGATGTCTTCCATCAGCCTGGCCGGGTCGAGTCTTTCCTCGGCTGGGATTTGCTCGAGCCGCGCGATTCCGGCGACGACGACGCGCTTGGCCAAGCGCAGGGCACCGGCCAACTCGGCCTGAAAATGGTTGCGCCGGGTGGTGTTGCTGCGCGGCTCGAAAATCGCCCAGATGCGCTGTTCGGGGTAACGCTGGCCAAGCGCCTTGAGCGTCTCGCGGATGGCGGTGGGATGATGGGCAAAGTCGTCGATCACCGTGACGCCGCCGGCTTCGCCGCGAATTTCCATCCGACGCCGGATGCCATCGAACGAGTCGAAGCCGGACTGGATCTGCCCGTCGCTGAGACCGGCGTAGCGGGCGAGCAACAGCGCGGCCAAGGCGTTGCGGACGTTGAGTTCGCCGATCATCGGGATGCGGAATACCTCGCTGCCAAGCCGGAAGGAGGAACCGTTTTCGCCGTGGGCCAGGTCGCTGGCTTGTTCGTCACAACCGCCGCCCAGGCCGAAGCGGCGCACGGGGCAGTGGTCGATGCCGAGCAGCGGCTCGAGGTGGGTGTCGTCGCCGTTGGCCAACAGCAGGCCGTTGCGCGGGACGATGTTGATTAGGCGTTGAAAAGAGGTTTGAATTTCGGCGAGGCTGCCGAAGATGTCGGCGTGGTCAAACTCGAGGTTTTTGATGACGATCGCCTCGGGGAGGTAGTGGACGAACTTGCTACGCTTGTCGAAGAAGGCGGTGTCGTACTCGTCGCCCTCGATCACGAACCAGTCGCTGTCGGTGAAGCGCGCGCCCTGGCCGAAGTTGTTCGGGATGCCGCCGATGAGGAAACCAGGGTTGTGTCCATTGTGTTCCAGCAGCCAGGCGAGCAGCGACGCGGTGGTCGTCTTGCCGTGGGTACCGGTGACGACGAGGGTGCGTTTGCCGTTCAGGAACCGGTGCTTGAGCAGTTCCGGCAGCGAGCAGTAGTGGAACTTCTGTTCAAGCGCGAACTCCGCCTCCGGGTTGCCGCGCGAGATGGCGTTGCCGATGACGACGAGGTCCGGCTTGTGCGCGAGGTTGGCCTCACCGAATGGCTTGGCTGCGATACCGCGCTCTTCGAGGAAGGTTGACATCGGCGGGTAGATGCCCTCGTCGGAGCCGGTGACCGCAACACCGCGCTCCTTTAAAGCTGCCGCGACAGAGGCCATGGCGGTGCCGCAGATGCCTATGAAATGTATGGAGCGTGCGTGGTCGATGGTTACGCCTGGGTTCACTTCCCGCGGAACACCCACTGCCTACCGCAGCCAACCGGCGATGCCAAGTGGCAAAGCATGGTTTCCGCTTGGCTAGGCGTTCGTTTTTCGTTTTTAAACCAAGGCAGATCAGATGCCGAGAGAGATGGAGAGAAGGAAAATCGGATGCAGTTAAACGCTGGCTGTCTGGGTCAAAAGGATCCTATTCATTCTGTAAATCTTTATTCTGCTTTATGCTCTTTGCGTTGTGTGGTTGGTGTTACGTTGACTTGCGCTGTGCCCAAGTCAGACCGACTAGATCCTTTGTCGGTGCTGAGATGACAAGGCTGGCAATCCAGCCGGCGACAAAACAGGACACTGTGCCGACAGCGCCGATGGTTAGCGGATGGGCCTCCGTGTGAAATTTCACCCCGTACAAAACGACGGTCGCTACGATGACGCCAACCCAGGCATGCAGGCTGGCCGTTCGGTTGGTAAAAATCGCCAGTGTGAACAGGCCACCCAGTGTGCCGAGGATCAATCCTACGTAACCCATCAACTCGTCCCATAGGTTTTTGCTATCCTGTGCCGCGATGAATAACGCGGAGAGCGTGCCGAGGACGCCGAGTATCAGTGTGATGATCTTGGCCAAACGCAGGATGGAATCACTGTCACGGCCTTTGGAAAGGAAGTCGGTGGTGAACGCGGTAGCGATTGAGTGCATGCTCGAGTCGAGGCTCGACATCGCTGCGGCAAACACTCCGGCGATCACCAAACCGGCGAGGCCGGCTGGCATTTGCTGCAGAATGAAGTGCGGGAAAATCTGGTCGATCTTCGAGATCGGCTCGAGGTTGGCCGGTTGTTGTTGATAGTAAACAAACAATGCTGTGCCGACCCCGAAAAAGAGGACAGACACCGGGATGCTCAGGATGGCGTTGGTCCAGATCGCCTTGGCCGCCTCCTTCTCGGTTGGCGTGGTGAGGTAACGCTGTACGACCGCTTGGTCGGTGCCGTAGCTAAGGATCTGTGCGAAGATGCCGCCTAGAATGATTACCCAGATCGTGTCGATTCCGCTAATGAACTTCCAGTCCGTGTTCACCATCTCGAACTTACTTTGCTTCGCAGCGGAGTCGACGATGGCGGAGAAGCCCCCGTCCACCTCGCCGACGATAATGAAAAACGCCACCAACGCACCGCCCACGAGGACGACCGTTTGGATGACGTCCGTCCAGATGACCGCCTCGATGCCACCGAGTACGGTGTAGATCGTACTCAGTACGCCCATGGCAATGATGCAGTATTTCACATCCCAGCCGGTGACTGCTGACAACGCCAGCGCCGGGAGCAGGATCACGATGCCCATGCGTGCTAGCTGGAAGACGGCAAAGCTCGCGCTGCCTAGTTTGCGCAGCCCGGAGTCAAAACGCATCTCGAGAAATTCATAGACGCTGGTGATACCCAGTCGACGGTAAAAGGGGAGGAAACAGAAAATAATGACCGGTGCCATGATCGGGATGGCCATATTGAAGAGGAACCACGTCCAGTTGGTGGCGAACGCCTTCGCGGGTATGGAGAGGTACGTAATCGCACTGAGCATGGTGGAGAAAATACTCAGTCCGGCTGCCCACCAGACAACGCGTTTGCCCGCGAGAAAAAAGTCATTGGCCGTCTTATTACGGCGCGAAAAATACACTCCAATCCCGATGAGTACGCCCATGTAAAGAGTCAATACTACCCAGTTCGCCGTGCCAAAATTCCGGCTTGGCTCGGCGAGGTCGATCTTCCAGATGTTTGGTGTACGGATGCCCGGGCTGCTTTCGCCAGAGGGAATAATGATCGAGTTGTCCCACTTGACCGCGGTAGTCGTGACATGACTGCCGATGGGCACTTGGTCCGTTGCGCCTGGGGCGGTCGCACTCCGGGAATCCTCATTGAACTTGGCGAACTTGCGCCACTTCCCGGTGATGGTGTTAAAAATCAGGATGTCCTGGCTGAAGCCGATGTGCTCGTCCTGAATCTTCTGTTTTTCAGCTTCCAAAGTGGCGGCGGCCTGTGCATTGCCGGCGTTGTTGGCGGCAGCGATCTGGGCAGACAAACCCTCAAGCGTGATGAATCGTTGCCCGTTTGCACCGCCGAAAATCAGGAGGCTGTTCGACCCGATGGCAGCAGCAGTACCGGCCATCACGCAGCGCGGCCGGGTATCCCCCTTGGGCTGGATGTCGGCCAGCTTGGTCCACTCATCAGTCTTCGGGTTAAACTTGTGTGCGTCGGCAAGCATGTGCCACTGGCCGGAATCGTCCTTCATTCGACCGCTGAAAATATAGAGGCAGTCCGCGGCACCGTCGCTTTGGCTTGCGGCGATCGGGTGCGTCCGCGCCAGGCCGTCCCACGAGTTTTTTTCTTCCCATTTGAAATCGTCGGCGCCGCGCTTGGCCATGTCCAATATCCAATAATTCTTTGTTGCCCCCTCGCCGCTAGCACCGCCTTCGATATATATTTTTTCACCGATCAGTGCCCCGGATGCCGCAGTGGTGGCTTTCGGGAGATCGGGGTACTCCGTGTCCACCGTCACGACGCCATCCTTGTGCGCCAACGCAAACACTTTGGCCGAGAGGTGCATGGTGGTGTTGTATTTTTTTGCGGCCTCATCTTTCACGTTATCCTTCCACTCACCACCGATGCAGATCACGCCGTCCTCGGTCGGGATGGAGACTCCGTAGCCGATCACTTGAGGTAGCTTGGTTTCTGATGTGATGATTTTGTAGTTTTCGTCGTCCGGGCTGATAACGTGTATCGTGTCGTAATAGACCTTGGGCGAATTGTAGCCCTCGGCGGTGGGGCGCCACGGGACTCCGTCGGGGAAGTTCGCCCCTCCGGCGATGATCAGCGCGTCGTTGTGCACGCCGGCGAACGGCCCGGCCACGCCCAGTCCGCCTGGCAGGTCAGGCAATGCCTTCCAATCAAGTTTCTCTTCGTTTTCGGTGGCGAGCAGGGAGAGGTTACCCAGCGCCAGCAGGATCATGATTCGCGGTAACATGGTCGTTCGGTGCGTTCTAATAAACGGCGGGGCATCATGTTGATCCGGCTTGGTTAAGGCGAGGTCAAACCGGCCGCTTCCCTAAACGGTTTTTAGCAGAATTGAGGTTGAAAAACGGGCGAAAATGTGTTTTGTTTTGTCAACCGCTGAATTATGAGGGGCTATCGTGCGTCAATCAGCCTGTTTAATTGCGGAATCATTGTGATGATAAGGAGATTGTTACTCGGAATCATGCCGGCGTTGCTCGCCGGAACGGCGTGCAGCTATGCCGAGGAGGCTAAGCCAGAGAAGGTCAGTTTTTACAGCGACATCCGGCCGATTTTCCAAGCCCAATGTCACGGTTGCCATCAACCGGCAAAGGCAAAGGGCGAGTACGTGATGACCCTCTTTGATGCGCTTCTCAAGGGCGGCGACAGCGGGGAGAAGGCGGTCGTGCCTGGCAAGCCGGACGAAAGCCATCTGATCACGCTCATCACGCCGATCAACGGTGAAGCAGAGATGCCGCAAAAGGCCGATCCCCTGCCCGAAGATCAGATCACCCTCATCACACGCTGGGTGGCCGAGGGCGCGGAGGATGATACACCGGCCAGTGCCAAACAACGTTACGATAATTCGAACCCGCCGGTGTACAGCCTGCCACCGGTCATCTCTTCCATTGACTATTCACCGGACGGTACGCTCATCGCATTGGCCGGCTATCATGAGGTGCTACTGCACCATGCTGACGGATCCGGTTTGGCCGGGCGTTTGGTCGGTTTGTCTGAGCGTGTGCAAAAGGTGAAGTTTTCCCACGATGGGAAAAAACTGGCGGTAGCCGGTGGCCTGCCTGCGCGTGCGGGGGAAGTCCAGATTTGGAACGTTGGCAGTAAGCGACTGTCGATGTCGATCCCGGTCGGTTTTGACACTCTCTACGGCATCAGTTGGTCGCCGGACAACAAGAAGGTAGCTGTTGGGCTGTCCGACTCCACGCTCCGTGCGTTTGACATTAGCACCGCCGAGCAGGTGCTCTTCAAGGATCATCACGACGACTGGGTGCTCGACACCGTATGGAATAACAAAGGCGACCATCTTGTCTCGGTCGGACGTGACATGGCTGTGAAGTTGACCGAGGTGGCCACCTCGCGCTTTGTGGACAACATCACCTCCATCACACCGGGTGCGCTCAAGGGCGGCATCCACGCCATCACGGTCCATCCCAAAAAGGAGGAGGTGCTTGTCGGCGGGTCGGACGGTGTGCCGCAGATTTTCCGGCTGACCCGCGTGACCAAGCGCGTGATCGGCGACAACTCAAACCTCGTCCGCAAATTCCCGCCGATGCCGGGCCGCATTTTCTCGGTCGACTTTGCGCCGGACGGCAACAAGATGATCGCCGGTAGCAGCTACAACGGCGTCGGCTCGGTTCATCTGTATCATTCCGACTATGACAGCAGTGTCAATGATGCGCTGAAAAAGGCTTTTGAACGTCCGCTCGACGGCAACTCAAAGAAGCTTTCCGCCGAGTATCACACCAAGGATGTTAAACTGCTGGCCAAGGTTTCCTTGGGCACTTCAGTTTATTCCACCGCGTTCAGCCCGGACGGCCAGACGATCGCTGTCGGCGGCGCGGATGGCGTGGTTCGTCTTTATGACAGCCAAGCGCTTGGTCTGAAACGGGCCTTCATGTCCGTACCTATGGCCGACGATAAATTGAAAGATGTCATCGCTTTGTCGGTTGAACCGTCAGAGATCAACCTAAATGGCAGGTTCGACTACAACCAACTACTGCTTACTGCAGTCAAGGGGACTGGCGAGAGCTATGATGCGTCGCGCGACTTTGCGTTCAAGGTGGATTCCGACGTCATCAAGGTCAGCAAGAGCGGCATGGTCGAGCCGGTGAAGGACGGCGAGGCCAAGCTCGAGATTTTCCACAAAAACCAGAAGACCACCCTGACGGTTCGCGTGGCCGGGGTCAGCGGTGATTTCAAGTCGGACTACGTCCGCGACGTGATGCCGGTGCTCTCCAAGCTGGGCTGCAACGCCGGCACCTGCCACGGATCCAAGGACGGCAAGAACGGCTTCAAGCTTTCCCTGCGTGGATACGATCCAATCTATGATATCCGCGCCTTCACGGACGATCTCGCCAGCCGGCGTGTGAACGTTGCCTCACCTGACAACAGCCTGATATTGCTCAAGTCCTCTGCCTCCGTGCCCCATGAGGGGGGGCAATTGACCAAGATGGGTGAGGGCTACTATGAGATACTTAAGAGTTGGATCGCCAGCGGAGCCAAGTTGGACCTCAAGTCACCGCGCGTGACTGGCATCGAGCTTTTACCGAAAAACCCGGTGGTGCAAAAAACCGGGGACAAGCAGCAGATGCGTGTGATTGCTACCTACGCCGACGGTAAAAAGCGTGACGTGACCGCGGAGGCGTTCATCGAGACTGGCAACTCCGACATTGCCACCACAGACAAGAGCGGATTGGTGACCACCGCCCGTCGCGGCGAAGCTCCGATGCTTGCTCGCTTTGAGGGATCTTACGCCTCCACCATCGTGACTGTGATGGGCGACCGATCCGGCTTCGAGTGGAAGGACATGCCGACCAACAATAAGGTCGACGAGTTCGTGGCTGCCAAGCTGAAGCGAACCAAGACCCTGCCGTCTGGGCTGGCCTCCGATGAGGAGTTCCTGCGTCGCATCCTCCTCGACCTGACCGGCTTGCCGCCAACAGCTGAGGAAGTTCTCAAATTTGCCGCTGACAAACGCGACAGCAAGACCAAGCGCGACGAGTTGATCGATAAACTAGTTGGTAGCAACGACTACATCGATCACTGGACCAACAAGTGGGCCGACCTGCTGCAGGTCAACCGCAAGTTCCTCGGCACGGAGGGCTCCTCTGCGTTCCGTTCGTGGATTCGGAACGAGGTTGCCAATAACACGCCTTACGACGAGTTTGCACGCAAGATCATCACGGCCAGTGGCTCCAACAAGGACAACCCGGCGGCTTCCTACTACAAGGTTTTGCGTCAACCGGACGCAATAATGGAAAACACCACGCACCTGTTTCTCGCCACTCGGTTTAACTGCAACAAGTGCCATGACCACCCATTTGAGCGCTGGACTCAGGATCAATACTACGAGACCACGGCCTATTTTGCGCAGGTCAGCCTCAAGAAGGATGACAAGTCCGGTGATAAGCGTATCGGCGGTACCGCGGTTGAAGGAGCCAAGCCGCTTTACGAAATCATTTACGATCGCAACGAAGGTGAAACGAAGCACGATCGTACCGGCGAAATTTCGCCGCCGACCTTCCCATTTGCCACTGAGCACAAGGCCCCTGAAAAGGGTAGTCGTCGTGAAAATTTCGCCGCTTGGCTGACTGCTTCCGACAACGAATATTTCGCCAAGAGCTACGTCAACCGCATCTGGGGTTACATGACCGGTACCGGTATCATCGAGCCGATTGACGACATCCGCGCCGGCAACCCGCCGACCAACCCGGAACTACTCGACTGGTTGACTGTGCAATTTGTCGAGAGCGGATTTGACGTGCGCCATCTGGTGAAGATTATCACCAAATCACGCACCTACCAATTAAGTGTTCAGTCCAACAAGTGGAACGAGGATGACACGGTCAACTACTCGCACGCGAAGGCACGCCGGCTGCCTGCCGAGGTGCTGTTTGATGCTATTTACCGGGTGACCGGCACCAAGAGCAAATTCCCGGGCGTACCGGAGGGCACACGCGCTGCGCAGTTGCCGGACTCCGGCGTGAAACTGGCTGACGGTTTCCTTGGCAGCCTTGGCCGCCCCGCCCGTGAGAGCGCGTGCGAGTGCGAGCGTTCCAACGACCTTCAGCTTGGTCCGATAATGTCGCTCATCAGCGGCCCCACCGTGGGCAACGCGATCAGTGCAAAGGACAACGCCATTACCAAGCTTGTCTCTGACATGGCTGACGACCAAAAGATGATCGACGAACTGTTTCTCCGCGTGCTCAACCGCCGAGCCACTTCACAGGAAATAACCGCAGCCAAGAAAGTGATCGAAGACGTCAAGTCAGAACATAAAACTGCAATCGATCAATTGGCCAAGTACGAAAAAGAAATTGCCCCCCGCGAATCAGATCGTGCCAAGAAGCGCGAGGACGCCATCCGCTTGGCCAAGACCAAGTTCGAGGCGCACCAGATGGAGATCGCCCCAAGCGAAGCCGAGGCGGACCGCAAACAAAAGGAGCGTATCGCCAAGGCCGAGCAGGCTATCAAAGAATACAACGACGGCTTGGCCGAGCGCTTGGCCGACTGGGAGGGCTCCGCCGCCAAGACCACCAAGTGGACGGGGGTTGAGCTTGGCGAGTTGAAGGCTACCAACGGCACCAAGCTGGAGAAGCGCGATGGCAATGTGATCTTCGCCAGTGGTGATCTCAAAAAAACCGTCTACACCGTCAACGCCGACACCAAGCTTAGTGGTATCACCGGCGTGCGGCTTGAACTGCTGGCGGACGACAAGCTGCCGAAAAAGGGTCCCGGCCGAAATGATGACGGCAACTTTGTGCTGACCGAGTTCGACCTAAAGGCCATCTCGACCGGAAAGGATCAGGGTCGTAAGTCCACCAAAGTTGCTTTCAAGGATGCCAAGGCGGACTTTAATCAGAAGAATTTCGACGTGAAGAAGGCGATCGATGGCAAGGTCGACGATAGCGGCTGGGCCTCCCATCCCAAAGTGGGCACTGACCGCATGGCAATCTTTATTCCGAAGGAGAAGTTTGGAGCCGAGGGAGGTTCGCGCCTGACCTTCACGCTGACCCAGAACTACAATAGTAACAAGCATTCGATCGGAAAATTCCGGGTGCTGGTGACAACCGACGAGAAGGTCGAGATCGGGCATCCCGGGGACATCGGCGCCATCCTCGCCATCGCCACGGACAAACGAAACGACGATCAGAACAAACGCCTGGCGGATTACTTCAAGGCACAGGACAAGGATCTAGCTGCCAAGAATAAGGAACTCGGCGAGGCCAAGAAAAAGCGCCCGGAGGAGTCCAGGCTCACGGAGTTGAAGGCAATTCTGGCCAAGGTCGAGCAACCATTGACGGTGGATCCTAAACTGGCCGAGTTGCGTCGAGCGCTTGAGCTCAGTGAGGGGCAGCAAAAAACCGTCCGCCTGACTGCGGCACAGGACATTGCCTGGGCGTTGATCAACAGCCCGGCGTTCCTATTCAATCGTTGACGCGGCCCGGAAAAATGGTAGCTTTCTTGAAACGGGATTTTTTTAGTTAAATAACCAGCGAATAGACAATGATCACGATACCAGGAGAACCAGGCAAGGACTTGTGCGATCCGCACTTGAAAGTGACCCGACGCGATCTGCTGCGCATTGGCGGCTCGAGCATGCTGGGCCTTGGCTTGGCCAACATGTTTAAACTGCAGGCTCGTGCTGCCGACGCCGGCCATGTGGGCGGCCCCGGCTGGGGCAAGGCGAAGCACGTG
>CAYWMH010000054.1:0-777 GCA_964459315.1 uncultured Verrucomicrobiota bacterium | reverse complement strand
ACATAGCTTGGGCACTAATCAACAGTCCAGCGTTCTTATTCAACCGTTGACGATCATGATAAAAATGTTAGCCTTTCTGAAAAGAGACACTTAATTTTTAAATAGACTTAAAACAATGATTACAATACCAGGAGAACCCGGAAAGGACTTGTGCGATCCACACCTGAAAGTCACGCGTCGTGACCTGCTTCGCATTGGCGGATCGAGCATGATGGGCTTGGGTTTGGCCAACATTCTCAAATTGCAGGCTCGTGCTGCCGAAGCCGGCCATGTGGGCGGCCCCGGCTGGGGCAAGGCGAAGCACGTGATCCTCTGCTACCTGCAGGGCGGTCCGAGCCACTTGGACCTGTGGGATCCGAAACCGGACTCACCCGACAACGTGAAGTCCATCTTCAAGCCGATCCCGACCAAGATTCCCGGCACCCACTTCACCGAGTTGATGCCCAAGCTGGCCAAGGTCAACGACAAGATGTCGATGATCCGCTCCATGAGCTACACGCCAAATGGCCTGTTCAACCACACGGCGGCCATCTACCAGATGATGACCGGCTACACCACGGACAAGGTCAGTCCGTCCGGCCAGTTGGAACCGCCCAGCCCAAAGGATTTCCCGAACTTTGGTTCCAACATCATCCGTCTGCGTCCGCCGACCGAGCCGATGCTGCCGTTCGTCATGCTGCCGCGCCCGCTGCAGGAGAGCAATGTGGTTGGCAAGGGTGGCACGGCTGGCTTTCTCGGCAAGTCGTTCGACCCTTACTATCTCTACCCAGACGGCGG
>CAYWMH010000053.1:0-11721 GCA_964459315.1 uncultured Verrucomicrobiota bacterium | reverse complement strand
GGTTCAGGCGTGTCCAGGGTTTGATCAATACGAGGCTCGGTCCATCGCCATCCGGTGACGTTGGCCAAGGTGCGGCATCGTCGTAGGCGAACTCCGCCACGGTCGAGTTGTTCGCGTCTTCGATCTTGATCGTTTCGCCGCCGTTGCCAAGCGCGGTGCCGTTCTCGAACTGGGATTGCGCGATGACGAGCCGCCCGCCCGGCTTGAGCCGTGTCCCGGGTGCGAAGCCAAACTGGATCCCGCGGGTAAACCGCACGCCGCCGAGGCCAAGCGTCACCGAGTCGCTGGTGTTCATGACCTCGATAAACTCGCTGCCGCCCCCTTGGGCTGACGGGTGGTACATGATTTCGCTGACGATGAGGAACCGCTGCGCGTCACTCAGTTTCTCGGGCGTGGTCGTGGTTGCCACGGGGCGCCGGTTTGCGTCGTATAGCGTCAGTTGTTCCCCGGCGTTAGAGAGGTGGCCGGAGTAATTGCCGATCACGAGTCGTGACTCGCCGCCGGTTGGCGAGCTGGCTCGGCCGCGAAACGCAGCGACATCCGGGGTGAGGAACAGTTTGCCGCGTTCCGGGTCGGCGCCGGCTGAGGGAATGACGGCACCGGGGGGAAAGGTGAAATCGACCCCGCCCTCGACCCTCCAGCCGCTCAGGTCGACGGCGTAGGTGTTGGTGTTGATGATCTCGATGAACTCCTCGTCCTGTTTCCCGGAATCGGGATTGAACTCGACCGAACCAAAACTCACGACCGGGTTCGCGGGCTCGGACTCGGGGATCAATCCGCTGCCGGACGGGCCGTAGGTTTCGAACAACTGGGTGCGCCGGGTCGGCAGCGTGCCGTTGAGGATGCTGGACAGGCTGGACTTGAAGCTGGTGATGCCCTCGGCGGCCCAGAGGCGCGGGGCGCGCGCAGCGTAGGCGGAGATCTGCGCCGCGAAGCCGTTCAGGAGATTCTCGAAGTAGCCGCCGCCGCCCGCGCGGTTGAGCAGTTGCGGCAGGAGCAGCATGTCACTGCTGTTGGCCGATTGGTTGACAGCATGGATGGCGAGCACGTTCCCCCCCGCGACCAGCGGCGTGCGCGGCAGGATGAATTCCTCGAATTTCGCGGCGTGCGAATCGGGATGATTGCTTGACGCCGCCGAGTCGAACCGCGCCGTGCCGTTGACGTTGGCCCGCGTGACCTCGGTTCCGTTCAGGTAGGCGACAAAGCCGTCGTCGAACTTCATCTGCAGGACGAGACCGGCGATTGCGGCCGGGTCGGCGACGTCAAACTTCATTCGCGTGTAGATCGATCTGGCGTTTGCGGCGGTCTCGCTTGGCTTCACCCGGGTGGAGATGAGCTCGGCGTAGTCCGCTGCCGAGTTCTCGTAGCCGAGGCCAAGGGGTCCCTTCGTCCAACCGGCCGCGACAGGGTCGAACTCCGGCCTGTGCCAGGTCGCATCAAGCGAGCCGTCCTTGGGCACGTGGTAGAACGCGCTGGCCGCCCCGGCTTTGCCCGGGATGATCATGGTCCCCGGCTGCTCGGGCGGGATCGCGAGGTAGCGGTCGGCGAGCGTTCGCACCCTGCGCATGTACATCTCGCGGGTAACCGGGTTGTCGAGGATGGCGCTGTGCAGGTGGTTTTGCCACACCGGGTTGGGCGCGTTGTTGCGCAGTTCCTGGGTGTGCTTTGCGTCGCCGTAGAGCGGGCTGGTCCAGTTTTCATGCGACCGGTTGTGCAGGGCCGCGTCACCATCCCACGGCATGCGGAACCACTCCTGCCGGTGGGGGTCGCGGTAGAGGTAATAATTTTTCGTCAACTGGTCGTGGTTGCCCGGCACCGCCATTGCCGCCATCACGTTGATGTAGTTCGGCAGGTTCACCTCGTCGGCGACGTAGGCAAAGCGATGGGGATTGGCGATGTTGATGTTGGCTGTGAGGTCGATGAGGTCGGTGTACGGTTCGTCCCTGCGCAACAACTTGCGGTAGAGACCGGTGTTGACCGTCGGCGAGAGCGTCGCCGGGACGTTGATCGCCTTGTAAAGTGCACCGCTGCCGTCGAACCCGTGCCGGCCGAGGAATTCCTCATCGACCTGCTCGACAAACGAGAACAACCCCATGTCTCCGCCGTTGCGCTTGATCCAGAGATACATCGTCTCCGGTGCGGGCGAGCCGGCCTGGTTAAGGAAGGCGAAGATCGCATTCTCCCGCAGGTAGCCGTCGCGGAAATGCGAGTTGACGTTGAACTCCTCGACGGCCGGCGCGCCCTCCTTCCAGGAGAAATGGCCGCCACGGTAAAAGTCGAACTTGTACTTGTGCTTCGGCCAGTTGGCGGTGCTCTGGCCGCGGATGCGGCAGAAGATGTTGTCGTAGAAGCGGCCGTTGAAAAACAGGCTCGCGCGTGTGCCGCGGCGGCGGTCGGCGTTGGCGGTGTCTGCCGTGAACCAATGCAACAGTGGCAGGTTTGTTTCGATGCCAGGGTTGGCAACCACCGTGCCGAGGTACTCCGCCGACTCGGTCGCGTCCTGGAATGGTGGCTCGCGCGTCGTCTTGCCGCCAGAACTGCGCGCGGTAACGTACCAGCGCACCATGTCGCCAGCGGAATAGGCCGATGCGGGAATCGTCGCCGAGTAAATCCCGACGCCGTTGCGGGACATCGCGACCGTCCTTTCGGTGGCGAAACCAACCCGGTAGGTCAGTTTCACGCTGTCAACCGCGCCGGCCCGGGGCATGACCGTTGCGTTGATCTTCAACGGGGTTTGCGCGGTCGGTTGGGGTGGGTTTTCCGTGACGTCCGTGACTGACGGTGCGATATCAGTCAAGGTCGAGCCGTTGGCGGCACCGGGCGTCGGGTTAAGAAAGGCGGGTGGCCCGCCGCCAGCCGGGGTGCCGTACGAGACACCGCTGAATTGTGCCGGGTAAGCCGGGGCGAACTCGCTGACGACCTCGTCTTCCGGGCTGATCAATGCCAGGTATTCACCGGCCCTGACAAGCCGGAAACTCGTGTCGAGTGCGCCGCTTTTTTTAGACGCAAAAACGATCAGGTATTCGCCGGCGCGAATGTTCCGGGTCGGGAACTTCCACTTGTCCGGGCGCAGCGGATTGTCGGTCAGCGACCATCCTTCCAACTCGATCGCAAACGGGTTTGGGTTGTGGATTTCGATCCAGTCTTCAGGGTCGCCATCGGCATCCGTAAGCCCGTTCTGGTTGTCGGCAACGAATTCGCTCAAGACGAGAGGCATTGCCTCGACGTCGACCCCGACTGTGAGCTGCGCGGTCGCGTTGGGGGTTGAATCGCCAACGGCTGTCAGCGTGTAGGTGGTCGTCGCGTCAGGTGACACGACGACTTGGCCGGACGCGCCCGCCACCGAGCCGACGCCGGGGGTGATCGACACGGAATCCGCGCGTAGAACCTCCCACGACAGCGTGACGGTCTGCCCGGAACGGATCAACGGGGGGCTTGCGGAAAAACCGACCACAGCCGGTGCTCCACGGGGAACGCCGTTGTTCATGACGTTCCGAATTTCTCTTGAAGTGAGCGCGTTGTTCCAAACCGCAACGTCATCGATGAGCCCTTCAAAGTGGTATGTCGTACCATAATCCGACCCGGAACCGATGTTGAAAGGGGTCTTGTCATTCGGGACAACCAACTCGTTTCGTTGAACCCGTAATTTCCCATCAACGTAAAGTTTCTTCGTCTCGGTTGCGTTATCGTAAATGATGGCAATGTGCTGCCATTGGCCCAGCTTGACCTTGGGGCCATCCATAATTTGCCAGTTGCCGTTCCGTGTGCCGTTGCCGCTCCAAAACGTCCAGACACCGGAAGGCTGGCTGTCGTAGATCAGATACCCCTTGCTGTCAGGGTTGAGGTCGTGCCGGCTGGTGACCGGCGAGTTCCACGCCCCCGCACCGCCGTTCGACTTGGCCCACAATGCCAGCGTGAAGCTCTCCGGGTTGAGTTCGGCGGAATGAGGCACGGTGATGGTTGACGTCGAGCCGTTAAATTTAGCCGCCGTTCCGGTGTGGGCCGCAGCGCCCTTGGCCCCGAAGACGACACCGCCACTGGACTCGCCATCGTGATCGCCGATAATGTCACTGGCATCGCCGTCGAGCGGCCAGTGCGAGACGAGTTCAGCCCGCCCCACCCCGAGGCAGGAGAACATCGCCACAGACAGCAGCATGGTTTGCTTGAATTTCATCAACCCTTATCGGGGAGCGGGAACCACCTGCTTCAACCAAGATCGTGAGCTTCGCGCATGCCGATACTGACATCGCCACACACATCCTCCCGCCGCCGCTGGCGGAATTGTGGCTGCCGCCTTGCAAAAACCTAGAAAATTCTTCTTAAAACAGTGTTGATCAAGGCAGCTCGGCTTGAAGTGTATCTGTCTCGTCGCAATGAATTTTCTCGGTTAACTTGCCTGTCCGCTTGGCCAAGCGCTGGGCGGTGATTGCAGCATGGCATCTGAAAAAGTATCGCAACGAATGGAGCGATGGCTGGCCAAGGCCGACTCGCATCCCTTGGCCAAGCGCGAGGCCGACCTGGCCTTGCTGTTGGCCAACGACGCCGGCGCTTGGGAACGGTACGGCCAATTCTACGATGGATGGTCGCAGGCGGAGATTGCGGAACTGCTCGAGGCGGTGCGCGCGGCATCAAACAGGAGTCAACCTGAAGTCAAATGATCGACGCTCATCAACATTTTTGGGAACGGAGTCAGCCGTTTGATTACACTTGGCTGGATGACCCGGCTCTCGCTGCCATCCGTCGCGATTACCTGCCAAGCGATTTGAAGCCGCACCTCGATGCCGCCGGCGTGCGGCAAAGCATCTTTGTGCAGACGCAGCACAACGTGGCGGAGAATCGCTGGGCGCTGTCCATGGCGGAGGAGACCGACTGGCTCGCGGGCGTGGTGGGCTGGGTCGATCTTGCGAGCGAGGCGTGCGAGGAGCAGTTGCTGGAGTTTCGGGATCACCCGAAATTCGTCGGCGTCCGGCACGTGACGCAGGATGAGCCGGACGACGATTTCATCGTGCGGCCCGCGGTGTTGCGGGGGCTGAAGGTGCTTGAGAAGCATGGCGTGCCGTTTGATCTGCTCTTCTACGTGCGGCACCTGAAACACGCGGATCGGCTCGCCCGCGAATTGCCGGGGCTGCGGATGGTCATCGATCACTTGGCCAAGCCGGGGATCCGCGACCGGTCGATGGATGACTGGCTGCCGGCGTTCAAGGCTGCAGCGCGGCACGGGAATGTTTTTTGCAAACTCTCCGGTATGATCACCGAGGCGGACTGGGCAAACTGGACGCCGGCTGACCTGCAGCCGTACGTGGAGGCCGCGCTGGAGCATTTCGGGCCAAGCCGCTGCATGTACGGCTCCGACTGGCCGGTTTGTGAGTTGGCCGGGAGCTACGCACGCGCGCATGCCGCCTTGCGGGAGGCGCTGGGTGAGTTGAGCGGGGAGGACTCCTTTGAAATATTTGAAGGCACCGCCCGCCGGTTTTACGGGATAGCGGATTGACCCGCTAACGTTGATGGCTGTTCGTTCTCCACACGCCGATGTAGTGTCTTCCGGCCCGGAACGCATCGCTTGGCCAAGCGCGCCTTCCGGACACTATAATTGAAAATGACACTCGAGAAATACACCATTGGCGTGGGCGACCGGTTTGCGCATCAGGCGGAGGCGCAGTTGCAGGCTTGCGTGAAATTGGCGGAGCAGGGGATCGAGGTGATCCCCGTCTGGAATAAATCCAACCGTGAGCACAGCTTCATCGGCTCGGAACCGCAGAGCGTTTTTGATGCCGGGAAGGCGGCGGTGGAGGCGCTCGGCTGGGAGCGCGGCTGGCATGTGGATGCGGATCACATCAACATGGATACGGTCGACAAGTATCTGGGCTGCTCGGATTTTTTCACGATCGATGTGGCGGACTTCATCGGCCAAGCGCCGGCGGAAGGCGCGGTGGCGGCGTTCGTTGAGAAACATCAGGAGTTGATTGGCAGCGTGACCATCGAGGGCATCGACGTGCCGTTTGATATTTCGCGAGAGTACGTGGAGGAGGTGGCCGGCAAATACCTCGCCGCCGTGGCCGAGGCCGGGACGATTTATCGGTATATCGAGGCGAACAAGGATGACTTTATCGCCGAGGTTTCCATGGACGAAACCGATGCGCCGCAAACGCCACCGGAATTATTGATTATCCTCGCCGCCTTGGCCGATGAAGGGGTGCGACTGCAAACCATCGCGCCGAAGTTTACCGGTCGGTTCAACAAGGGCGTCGATTACGTGGGCGACCTCGCGCAGTTTGAGAAGGAATTTAATGATGATCTCGCGGTGATTACCCACGCCATCATGGCTTATGGTTTGCCGGAGAATCTTAAGCTCAGTGTGCATAGTGGCAGTGATAAGTTTTCCATTTACCCGATCATGGGCGATGCACTGCGACGGACCGGCGCCGGCGTGCACGTGAAGACCGCCGGCACCACTTGGCTGGAGGAATTGATCGGTCTGGCCGAGGCGGGTGGTGAAGGGCTGACGTTGGCCAAGGAGATTTACGCCAAGGCGCTGGAGAACGTTGACGCCCTGTGTGAGCCGTATGCCTCGGTGATCGACATCGACTCGGACAAGCTGCCCACCGCCGAGAAAGTGGCCGGCTGGAGCGGCGATCAATACGCCAACGCACTGCGCCATGTGCAGGAGCATCCGGAGTTCAATCAGCACTTACGCCAGTTGCTGCACATCGCCTTCAAACTCGCCGCGAAGGAAGGCGCGCGCTACACCGATTTACTGAAGGCCAATTCCGAGGTGGTCGGCAAAAACGTCACCGAAAACCTGTACGACCGTCACTTCAAACGTCTCTTTGTCGCATGATCAAATCTGCTGTAACCATTTCGCTCGTAAAGGAGGCCGAAGGCGGTCCGTTCGTGTTTTGGCACGACCTCGCCGCCGGCTGCGCCAAGGCGGCTGAATTGGGCTACGACGCCGTCGAGGTGTTCGCCCCGAATGCCGACGCCATTCCGGTCGATGAACTGAAAGCGCTCACCGCCAAGCACGGCCTAAAGGTCGCTGCGGTGGGCACGGGCGGCGGTTGGGTGATTCATAAGTGGCACCTCTGCCAGCCGGGCGCCGCCTCGCGTGAGAACGCGAAGGGCTTTATTCGCTCCATCATCGATGCCGGTGCGCAACTGGGCGCCCCTGCGATCATCGGCTCCATGCAGGGCCGCTTCGAGGGCGAGGTGAGCAAGGAACAGGCACTCGACTGGCTGTGCGAGGCGCTTAATGACCTCGGAGAACACGCAAAGGCGGCCGGCGTGCCGTTGATCTACGAGCCGCTCAATCGTTACGAGAGCAATCTGCTGAACCGCGCCGAGGATGCCGTGGCGTTTCTCGGCACGCTGGAAACGGACAACGTGGTGATCCTCGCCGACCTGTTCCACATGAACATCGAGGAAACCACCATTGCTGACGGCCTGCGCACGTACGGCAGCCACATCGGCCACGTGCATTTTGTCGACAGCAATCGTCGATCGGCCGGATGTGGGCATATGGATTACGCGCCGGTTGCCGCGGCGTTGAAGGAGATTGGCTACGACAAGTACGCTTCCGCCGAGGCCTTCCCGTGGCCGGATTCCGATGCGGCGGCTCAGGCCACGATCGACGCCTTCAAACAACACCTCGCTTAACATGGTACGACGCAAGCTTGGCAACACGGATTTGGAACTGCCGGTGATCTCCTATGGCGCCTCGTCGCTGGGGCAGGAGTTTCGCCGGGTGACCATCGATGAGGCGCTGCAGTCCTGCCGCGTGGCGCTGGAGCTGGGCATGAATTTCATCGATACCTCGCCCTTTTACGGGCGCGGCATGAGTGAGGTGTTGCTAGGGCAGGTGTTGCGTGATTTGCCGCGAGAGGATTTCATCCTCGGCACCAAGCTCGGCCGGTACGATCTGGAGCATTTTGATTTCTCTGCCAAGCGCGTGGCGGAGAGCATCAACGTGAGCCTGCATCGCATGGGCGTGGATCATCTTGACATCATCCTGTGCCACGACATCGAGTTTGTGGAAATGCAACAGATCGTGGATGAAACCATCCCGGCCATCCAAAAGATCCGCGATGCGGGCAAGGTGCGCTATATCGGTTTCTCCGGATATCCGATGAAGATTTTCCCGTTCATCATCGATCAAATCGATGTGGATGTCGTTCTCTCCTACAACAATTACCACCTGCAAAACACGCGTTTCGCTGAATTGATTCCTTACTTCAAAGAGAAGGGCGTCGGCATCATGAATGCCGGCCCGTTCTGTGCGCGGCTGCTCACCAACGCGCCGTTGCCTGAGTGGCACAAGGAACCGGAGGAAGTCCGCGTAGCCTGCAAGCAAGCCGCTGACCTCTGCGCCGCGCAAGGCGTGGACATCGCGCAACTGGCCGTCCAATTTTGCGTGGCACATCCGGACATCACCACCACCATTGCCGGCAGTGCGAACCCCGACAATGTCCGCAACTGGGCCAAGTGGGCCGAGACGCCAATGGACGAGCAACTCCTCGCCGGGGTGCTGGCGCTCCTCGAACCGATCATGGACATCGGCCACATCGAGGGGCTGCCGGAAAACAACTAATTTCGAACGAAACATGAAAGCCATCATCCTCGAAAAGCCCGAGCACTTCACCTACGCAGACATCGATGAACCGGCCCAGCCCGGTCTGGGCGAGGCACTGGTGGAGGTGCATCGCGTGGGCATTTGCGGCACGGATGTCTCCGGTTACCTCGGAAAGATGCCGTTCTTTACGTACCCCGTCATCCCCGGCCACGAGTTGGGCGTGCAAGTGGTGACGGTGGGTGAGGGTGTTGAGGGTGTTCACCCCGGCGACCGCTGCTCCATCGAGCCTTACATGAACTGCGGCGCATGTTATGCCTGCCGCAAGGGGGCGACGAATTGCTGCGAAAGCCTCGAGGTGATCGGTGTGCACAAGAACGGCGGCATGTGCGAACGGTTCGTGTTGCCGGCCCACAAGCTGCATCCTTCGGCCAAGTTGACCATGGAGCAGCTCGCGCTAGTGGAGACGCTGGCGATCGGCTGCAATTGCGTGAACCGCGCGGACACGCTGGCCGGCGACAAGGTGCTGGTGATTGGCGCCGGGCCGATTGGGATGGCGGCAATCGAGTTTTTTAAGGTTGCCCAGGCCGAGATCACGGTGATGGATATGAACGAAACACGCCTGCAATTCTGCAAGGACAAGCTCGGCGTGGATCACACAGTGGTATTCAAGAATGACGGCACCGAGGCCGATCGCCTGCGCGAGGCCAATGGCGGCGATTTGCCGAATACGGTGATTGACGCGACCGGGAGTCACGTTTCAATGTCCAACGCTTTCCAGTATTGCTCCTTCACCGGGCAGGTGCTGTACGTGGGCATCACCACGCAGGAATTGAGTTTCAAGCACGTGGCCATCCACCGGCCGGAACTGACCATCAAGGCCAGCCGCAACGCCGTCCCAGGCGATTTCACGCGGATCATTTCGCTGATTGAAGACGGCGTGATCAACACCGATCCGTGGCTCTCGCATCAGGCCAGCTACGACGATTTCATCGGCGAATTCCCCAACTGGCTCCAGCCTGAGACCGGCGTCATCAAGGCCGTGCTGCACATGAATTGAAGCCCGCTTGGCCAAGCGCTGGTCGAGGCGCGCGCCGTTTCTTTCCGAAAAATGCCAACCCACCCTCTTGGCCAAGTGCGGAGATTCCCCGGAGAGGGTGCCAAGCCGGTGTCACGGCCGGTTCGACGAGTGGGTGTGGGTTGGTTTGCCATTTTTTGCCAAATCCGGCTTGCATCGGTTAATCCGGGGCGTAGCCTCCCGGTTAGATGAAAAAACACATTGTAGCGTTCGCGCTGCTGTCCTCCCTATACGCCCTGCCCAGCTTGGCGTTGAGTCAGGAGGCCCCGGAAAAGCCCCTTTGGCGGGCAGCTTCGGATGGAGATGTTAAGACGGTCGAGGCCCATATCGCCGCGGAGACTGACTTGGACGAGAAGCATACGACCGGGTACGCGCCGCTGCATTATGCCGTGATGAAGACATGGCCCGAGGTTGTGGCTCTTCTGCTCGATGCCGGGGCTGACCCGGACGTGGTGAACAATCAGTCCAAGACCGCCCTGGACCTGGCGATCTCAGGCTCGAAGGATGACATCATCGACCTGCTGCTCGAGGCTGGGGCCACGGTGGAGCCGCCCGCGGACGGCATCCATATCCTGGCGTGGAACAACGAAGTGCTTGGCGTGAAACTCCACATTTATGCCGGAACCGACATCGACCAGGCGGATATCGATGGCAACATCCCGCTGCTGCTCGCGGTGGAGCGGGGGCACATCGGCATGGCCGAGTTGCTCATCCAGCATGAGGCGAACCTGGAGGTCACCGACCGGCACGGCTTCACGCCGCTCATCATGTCTGCCGAATTCAACCACCCGGAGGTGCTGTTGATCCTGCTCGAGTCCGGGGCCGACATCGAGGCCGAGGACAAGGCCGAGCGCACCGCGCTGGACTGGGCCATCATCATGCAGTCCATCGAGGCCGAGGAGATTCTGCGCGAGAACGACGCCCCGAGCGGTGCGGAGAAATCGTTCATCGCCGCGATCCAGACCAACAACATCGACGCCGTCAACACCCTCCTCGAGGCCGGGGCCGATGTGAACGAACCGGCCTATACCACCAAGACGCCGCTGCATTACGCCTCCCATTCGCGCAACAAGGACATCCTGAATCTGCTCCTGTCCAAGGGGGCCGATCGCGAGGCCAAGACCGAGCAGGGTTTCACGCCGCTCTCCTCCGCCGTCGGACTGAACCACCCGGACAACTGCCGGATTCTGCTCGAGGCCGGAGCCGAGGTGGACTCGGTCGACAACTGGAAACGCACCAACCTGAACGTGGCCGCTGCGCAGGGCCTCGCCGAGGTGGCGGCAACCCTGCTGGAATTCGACGCAAACCCGAATCTGCTCGACCAATGGCACTGGTCACCCCTGGACGTCGCCGAGGCATTCGGGTTCGCGGACATTGCCGAGATGATCGTCGAGGCCGGAGGCGTGAACGGGCCGAAAATGAGCATCCACGATGCCGCCACCATCGGGGTCAACGACTTGGTGGCGCTTCATCTCAACCAGCTTAGTGACACCGGAGTGACCCCGTTGGATGCCGCCGCCAACGCAAGCAAAGTCGACACGGTTGCCTTTCTGCAGGAGCAGACCCGGGTAGAGTTCGGCACCGATGAGGACGGCCAGCGGGTGTTCCGTGTGATCGGCCCGTACGGCACCGGCGACGTGACACCGCTGCTCGAGTTCACCATCGAGACCTCCGTTAACCTCTCCGATTGGGAGAGCGCCGAGTCCATCGACACCGAGGACGGGGTCGGCGAGTTGGAGTTCGAGCCCGACCCCGCCGACCCCGCCCGGTTCTTCCGCGTGGCAGTCGACCAACTCGAGGAGTAATCCCGTTTCGCCAAGCGCTTGGCTGTTACATTTTTAATGCTGCTTTTTAGGGGCCGGCCGTTATGCTGTGGCCATGGCGGACACAGAAAAAAAGGAGCCGGCCTTCACCCACGAGGATCCGTGGCGCATTTTCCGGATCATGGCCGAGTTTGTGGATTCGTTCGAGGAACTCTCCCGGCTCGAGCCAAGCGTTACCGTCTTCGGGTCAGCCCGGAGCAAGCCGCGCAATCCCTACTACCAGGAGACGGTGGCCCTCGGCAGAAAACTGGCCGAGGCTG